>JAEZFA010000134.1 GCA_023417665.1 Pseudomonadota bacterium
TTGCAGAACCTGATGCGGCTTGGTGTCGGCACGGAGGCCGACGAGATCAATCCCTTTGCCGCGAAACTGAACAAGGCGCTCTGGACCGCGCGCTACGCCGGCGAAGGCGGCGACGGCGATCTGCGCTACACGTTCAACAAGGAGGCGGGCGGAAACTTGCTCTCGCTCCTTATGCAATCGGACTGGTCGGGCCGCGCGGAAATCGGCCTGCTCGGCAACGAGGACCTGACGATCAAAGTCTCCGCCGATGGCAGCGACTGGACTGAAAGCCTGATCGCACATCGCGCGAGCGGCGCGGTTTCGTTTCCGAGCGGCATCGTCGACCGCGATAGCGGGCTGCGTTCGCCACTTTACATTCCCAATCCGACCGGCGGCGACATCTGGCGTTTCGAAGCATCGCGGATCGCGACGCCGCGGACCGCGACGATCTCTTCGGTCAGCGGAAGCACGATCACGCTCTCCGCCGCGGTCGCCGGAACGAACGGGCAATGGGGCCGCTGGAGCAGCGGCATGGAAGGAAAAACCCGCTACCGAATCTGGAATACGTCGAAAAGTCCGGCACAGAGTGCATGGGTTTCCGACAGCCCGACGACGACGACCCTTACGGTGACGGACGCGGCGCATATCGCCGGCTGGAGTAACAGCGAGACCATCCGCATCGGCGATCCGAACCCGACCGATGCCAATGTCCTGCAGATGGTTGCGCTCGATATTGCGCCTTACATCGAAACCGCGCTGGCATCGGTCGTGCCGCAGAAGGGCTTGTTTCTCAGCGCCTATATTTCTTCCGGCGATGGTCCGTGCGGCCTCGATTTTTCCGGCACCGGGGCGTCCGGTACTGCGGTCGGCGGCAATGCGCTGAGCAACGGCGTGCGCAATCAGATGAGTGCCCCGGTTCCGACGCCGGTCCCGTCACCGATTTCGAACAGCAATCTCCTGTTCGTGCGCGAGTCGCTCGGAGGCGGGGCGACGAACTTGGCGGTTGTCCTTGCGCGCGTGCTGGGATTTTATGTGTGACAGGAGCAAGAGCAGGGTTTCGGATTCAGGGGTTGGCGCGATGGTAGAGAAAAAGCTGAGGGCGGGAGATCCGCACTACCGGGCCTATGTGGGGCCTCCGCTGCAGTACGACTTCATGGGTATCACGCAGCTCGCGCTGCTTTATGGCGTCGGATTGCGCGAACATCATCGCGTTCTCGATCTTGGCTGCGGTTCGTTGCGGGCGGGGCGTCTTTTAATCCCGTTCCTGAATGAAGGCATGTATTTTGGCATCGAGCCCAATCCATGGCTGATCGAGGAAGGTCTTCGCGAGAATCTCGGTCAGGACATGGTGCGCATGAAGTCGCCGCGGTTCGACCATAACGACCGCTTCGATTGCGAAGTTTTCGGCGAGCAGTTTGACTACATTGTCGCGCAGTCGATCCTTTCGCATACGAAAATCGACATGGGGAAGCGCTGCGTTTCGAATGCAGCAAAAGTCTTGAAGCCGGACGGATTGTTTCTGCTCACGTTTCAGCAGGTCATGCATCCGGAAAAGCATCAGGATCAGTATGGCGACGAATGGGTCTATCCCGGCGTCGTGCCGACGAGCGAGGACGCGATCGCGGACATCTTTCAGCACGCGGGTCTCTCGTTCTGGAAGCTGCCATGGTTTCACCCGCGCCAGACCTGGTACGCCGCGGCGATCCGGCCAGACCGGATTTCGCCGGACGACCAGAAGCAGCTCACGGGCTTTGTGATCGACGCCGAATCCCTGCGCCCGCGCCCTCGCTGAATTTTCTTTTCGATCTGTCCGATCTGTCCCGCCGCGGCGTCGCGCCGCGCGGACAATCTTGCCTGGGAAAACGAGATGAACCTCGAAATCTGCAATCATCTGCTTTTTATCGACGGTAAACAGGCGCCATACCGCGCGACGCCGAACCGCTCCGGTTTCATGAGCCCCGATACGATCATCGACCACGACACCGCGAGCAATCCGCTCGACCCGTCCGGCGATATCGGCTGGCTGACGATGCCGGTGGCGAAGGCTTCCGCGCATGTCGTGATCGACTGGCAGGGCGGCATCACGCATCTTGCGCCCTTCAACGTGCAGTGCTGGCACGCCGGCGCGTCGAAATACGGCGGACGCCAAAACTTCAACGCCTTTTCCATCGGGATCGAACACGACAACCCCGGCTATCTTCGCAGGACGGGGGAAGGCGTCTATTCCGGCGTCTGCGTGATCGACACGAACAGGAATCCCCAGTTTCGCGTGGCGCGGGTTGCGACGCCCGAGCACGGCGATCACTACTGGCTCGCTTATTCGGAAAAGCAGATCGCCGCGAGCGCAGCACTCCACGCCGCGCTCAAGCGCGCTTATCCGGCGATCAATACCGTGCTCGGCCACTATCACATTTGCCCCGGGCGCAAGACCGACACCAACCCGCTGTTTCCGCTGGCGCGCATGCAGGCGATCGTGCGCGGGGAGGCGGATGCGTTGCCGGCAGCGGAGGTATCAAAGCCCGCGCAGACGCCGGCCGTTGTGCAGAAGCCGCCTTTCATTCCCGATGCGACCGTGCTTGCCGACGTGCTCAATCTGCGCGGCGGTCCCGGCATCCAGTTCGCGGTCAAGGGTTCGATCCCTTACGGCACGCGCATCGACGTGCAGGAGAAAGATCAACTCACGAACTGGCTGCGTATCGTCACGCCTTTCGGCGCGACGGGTTACGTCTATGGCGGGTTCGTCCGCCTCGATTGAATCTTTAAAGAACAGGTAAACCTATGAAGCGCTTCTTCTCGCGCGGCCTTGTGGCCGCATTTTTTGTTGTGGTCGCCGCGCCCGTATTCGCGCAAGGCGAGGTCGCGGTCGAAGGCATCTATGATGTCGTGCAGCCCTATCTGCTCGCCATCGTGTCCGTCGTCGCGACTGCGATCGTGGGCTGGCTTGCTGAGCTCTTGCGCCGAAAGTTCAGTCTCGAAATCGACGCCGCCCATCGCGATGCCCTGCAGACCGCGTTGACGAATGGCGCGGGATTATTGGTCGGGAAAATCGGCCACGCGCTCGCAGACCGGAAGATCGATCTGAAGAGTGTCGCACTTGCTGAAGCCGTGAACTACGTCGTGCAGGCGGTGCCGGATGCCGTCCGGCATTTCGGCATGACGCCGGAGGCGATTGCCGAGAAGATTCAGGCCAAGCTCCCGCAGGTCGCGCCCGGTAATGCTTGAGGCGCTCGCGAGTTTTGCCGTTTCGTTTCTGACGCGGCTTCTGCTCGAATGGATCGGCGAACAGCGTCAGACGGCGAGCGAACAGGAGATCGGCCGCCTGCGCTCCGAACTCGATCACGCAATCGAGGCGCTGAAGCACCAGCGTAGCGTTGCCGAAATCGCCGCACGGCTCACGACGCGCGACGATGTGCTGGCCCGGCTCGAGGAGGGTAGCGCGTGAACGCATTTTGTCTCGGGCTCGAGGTGATCGTGCTGGGCAGCAGGCTTTGCTTCGGCGAGCCCGCGCCGCGCACGGCGGTGACGGTATGTCCGGTGATCGCCGCGCGGAGTGCCGCATGGCAACACGCGCTTCGCATCGAGCGCCTTGCTGCCGGGTCTTCACCGCGGACCGACGAGGCGCTTGCCGAGTGGCTTTCGCTGCGCGATCAGGGGAGGGCGTGTCGCGCGGGGCGCTGACATTTTCGTGTGCTTATTTATAAGAGTTCTCGGCCAAGAGGACTCTTTCAATGCACATCCGCGAGGCGGTCGAGAGCCGCTATTCCTGCCGCGCCTTCCTGCCGAAACCCGTTCCCGAAGCAATCGTCCGCGAGATTCTGCAATCGGCGGCGCGCGCGCCTTCGGGCGGCAACCTGCAGCCGTGGATCGTGCATGCGGTGGCCGGCAAACGCCTTGAACAATTGAAGGCGCTGATCCGTCCGCGTCTCAACGAATTGCCGCTTGCCGAAGGCGGCGAGTATCAGGTCTATCCGGCTCCCCTGAAGGAGCCCTACAAGTCCCGCCGCTTCAGGGTGGGCGAGCTGCTCTACCAGAGCATCGACATTCCGCGCGAAGACCGTCCGGGCCGCTATCGCCAGTTCGCCCGCAACTTCGAGTTCTTCGGCGCGCCGTGCGGCATCTTCTTCTCGCTCGACCGCACCATGGGTCCGCCGCAATGGCAGGACCTCGGCATGCACATCCAGAATGTGCTCTTGCTTGCGCGCGGGCACGGCCTCCACACCTGCGCGCAGGAAGCCTGGACCTACTGGCACAAGACCGTGTCCCGCTTCCTCGAACTTCCCCCCGAAATCATGCTGTTCTGCGGCGTCGCGCTCGGCTACGCCGACGAGGCCGCGCCCATTAACCAATGGCGCTCGCCTCGCGCGGATGTGACCGAATTTGCGAGCTTTCAGGGCTTTGAAAGCTAGGTTTTTAACGCTGCTTTCCTTGCGGCGCTGACTTGGCGCTCGCGCGGTGGCACACTGCGGCCCGAATTCTCCTGCAATTCGAGTCGCCAAAACGAACTACCAAGTGAACCACCATGCGCTTGCTTGTTGTTGAAGACGATCCCGACCTGAACCGCCAGCTCGTCACGGCGCTGTCCGATGCCGGCTATGCGGTGGATTCCGC
>JAEZFA010000150.1 GCA_023417665.1 Pseudomonadota bacterium
TCACGTCGCGCTGCGTGCAGTACGGGCCGACTTGAAACGCGCGAGCGTGGTTTTCGTAGCGCCTGGTCCGGGTTTGAAACGCAGATTTTCGATTTTCAACGGACGGCCACTGCGGTCTGTTACTGAAATTTTCGAGATAGGGCTTCTAGTTTCGGCATCTAGTAGTTTTAAAGGCTCGTCTCCGGAGCCGAACACCGCGCAGCCTCCACCCACCAAGTCGGCGGGGGAGGAGCGCGGCGTCGCGCAGCCGCGCAGGAAGTTCGTCGAGAGCCGCGTCGCAACGTGGCTCTTCGGCGTTAGCGGGCTTCTGTTGCTTCTCGCGTTGTGGTGGATCGGAACGGACGTCATCGCGGGACGCGACAGTTTCATCAAACGCTTCTCGCCCCTGACGGCGCTGCCGACTCTCGTCGATCTCGTGCAGTCCGGTCTCTTCGTTCATGTGCAGGTCAGCCTCAAGCGCGTGCTCGTGGGTCTTTCGATTGCGCTTCTGATCGGCGTTCCGCTCGGGCTGCTCGTCGGCCGCTCGCGCTATGCCGAGGCGCTAACCGCGCCGTCGTTTCAGTTCCTGCGCATGATCTCGCCGCTGTCGTGGATGCCGATCGCGGTGATGGTGCTCGGCATCGGCGATCCGCCGATCTATTTCCTGCTCGCTTTCGCCGCAGTCTGGCCGATTGTGCTGAACACGGCGGCCGGCGTGAAGCATCTCGATCCGCACTGGCTGTTGTTGTCGCGAAGCCTTGCCGCGACGCCCTGGGAGACGCTGACGCGCATTATCGTGCCAGGGGTGCTCGGCCATGTGCTGACCGGCCTCAGGCTCGCGATCGGCATTTCGTGGATCATTCTCGTGCCCGCTGAAATGCTCGGGGTCACGGCGGGTCTCGGTTACTTCGTGCTCGATACGCGCGACAGGCTTGCTTACCACGAACTGATGGCGACCGTGATTGCGATCGGCGTCATCGGATTTGTCCTCGACGTACTCGCGCGCGCGGTGATCCGGCGGGTTTCATCGACTGACCAATGACTGCTGGTCCAGTGGGATTGATGCTCGTCATACGGATTCGAATGTGAGCGGCAATGGGAAACCCGAGTATTTCGGAGCAAGCGACTAGGTTCGAGATTCTACCAGTATAGCATACTCCTTTACAGCATATGCGTGAGGCGGACTTATTAGCTTTTTCTGCAAACATCCTAGGTCGCCGACCTATTAGCTTTGATTGGAAACCTAGCAAGTTGTCCCCTTTGCTGAGACCTGACGATTGCGCCTTTCGAGTCTAGTCGCGGCATGCCTCAGTATTAAAATCGCGCTAATGAGAGAGCTGTTCGGCCATCTGCGGCCAAGCGTTGCAGTAGTTGCTTGATTCCCAAAAGAGTTACTGGAACTCCAGCGTCTCGATTCCGTCCGCATTGGCGTTTGACCGGCATCAAGGCCGTCGCCTCCCGAATGGAGTGAAATTTCATTCATTCGTAGGAGGTCGTCATGAAAGCCAAACATGTGATGGTTTCGCCGGTGAAGGTCGGGCGGGCGGACATGACCGTTCGAGAGGTCGCGAAGGTATTGACCGAGAACGGAATCAGCGCGCTGCCGATCATCAACGAGAGGGGAAATCTTATCGGCATCGTCAGCGAAGGCGATCTTATTCGGCGCGCAGAGATCGGTACGCAGAAACACCGCTCGTTGTGGCTTTCGCTGTTCATTAGCAACATTCAGCTCGCGGAAGAATATGCTCGCGCGCACTCGCGGCTGGTCAAGGACTTGATGACGAACGAAGTCGTCACGGTCGATCCCGAAACGCCGCTGGAGAAAGTGGCTGAGTTGTTCGATCGTCACCGGATCAAGCGTGTACCGGTCTGCGAGAAGGGCGGCCTTGTCGGTATCGTCACGCGCGCCAATCTGGTGCAGGCGATCGCAACTGCGCCGCAAAAGGCGCACAGCGATCTCGGCGACGAGCAGATTCGGGAGAAGGCCAGAAAGCGGATCGAAGGGGAGTCCTGGGCGAATGCCAACTCCATCAACATCACCGTGAAGGGCGGTACGGTTCATCTTTGGGGAACGGTTCAATCCGAAGCCGAGCGGAACGCCTTGCGCGCGGCGATCGAGAACATCGCCGGCGTGAAGGCGATCAAGGATAGTATCGTGCTCGAACCGTCTCCGGTCTGGATGTGAGCGAACGATGCTGCCCGCGATGCTTGTTCGCGGGCGACAGCTCAGGGTGGCGCAATGATGGACATTGACCGACAGCCGATCCGCTTTCCCGGAAGCGCGCTTTTCTCCTACGGCTTTCGCCCGTTCTTTCTGTTCGGGGCGATCTATGCAGGGGTGGCAGTTCTTTTGTGGCTTCATCTGCTTCGCACCGGCGGCAACGTCGAAACCGCGTTCCATTCGCTCGACTGGCACGTACACGAGATGCTGTACGGCTTTGTGCCGGCGATCGTTACGGGATTTCTGCTGACGGCGATCCCGAACTGGACCAAGCGGCTGCCGGTGCGTGGGCTGCCGCTATTCGCGCTATTTCTTCTCTGGGCTGCCGGGCGCGTTGCCGTCTTCAACTCTGCGCAAATCGGATGGGCGCCGGCGGCAGTAATCGATGTCTCGTTCCTGCTGGTCGTTGCCGCGGTGGCCGCGCGGGAGATCGTCGCGGGCGAGAATTGGCGCAATCTCAGGGTGATCGGCGTAGTGAGTGTCTTGATCGCGGGCAATATCATTTTTCATCTTGAGGCGCACTATCGGGGTAGCGCCGACTTTGGCACGCGCATTGGCCTAAGTGCGGTCATTCTTCTGATCTCGCTCGTCGGTGGGCGCATCGTGCCGAGCTTCACGCATAACTGGCTTGCGCGGCAAAACGCGGGGCGGATGCCCGCGAGTTTTGGCCGCTTCGATGCGGCGACTATCGTTATCAGCCTGTTCGCTCTTATCGTATGGATTGCGCAGCCCGCGTCCACGGTCACTGCTTTCGCTTTGCTCTTGGCGGGTATCGCGCAAGGATGGCGGCTTCTGCGCTGGGCGGGAGAACGCACGGCGCGCGCGCCGATCGTGCTGGTGCTCCATGCAGCCTATGCGTTCATTCCGCTCGGCTTCGTGCTGCTCGCCTTCAGCGCGCTAGGCGAGATTACACGCAGCGCCGGCATTCATGCTTGGACCGCGGGTGCGACCGGCACCATGATTCTCGCGGTGATGACACGGGCGAGTCTCGGTCACACCGGGAGGGCGCTGGTGGCATCGCGCGCCGTGCAGGCGATCTACCTGGCCGTAATCACGGGCGCGCTGCTTCGTATTCTTGGTTCGCTTCTACCGGAGTGGAATGTTGCTCTGCTCACGGCGTCGGGCGTTGCCTGGTCGGGGGGATTTCTCGGCTTTGCGCTGGTCTATGGCACGATCCTGTGCAGTCCTGCGGCGGGAGAGGGATAGCAGATGGCCATCGAGATAGCCGCCGCAGATGCGCCGAAGAACAGCGTCGCCGGCGATGAACGCAAACTGCTTGCGCTTGTCTACGACGACGGCTTTGCCGCCGATCGCGCGTTGTCGTCGCTGGGATATGGCTTACGAGAGAAGGGCATTCTGGTTCGCGGTCTCGTGCAGCGGAATCGGGCGGTGCCGAACCGGCCGAAGTGCGACATGGATCTCGAAGAGCTCGGTAGCGGCAAGATATTCCATATCTCCAGGGATCGCGGCGCGCTGGCGCGCGGCTGCAGGCTCGATGTCGAGATGCTTCTGATCGCAGGAGAAGTGCTCGAAGACGCACTCGAATACGGCTGCGATCTTCTGATCGTCAATAAATTCGGGCGCACGGAAGCGGAAGGTGGTGGCCTGCGCGGTTTGCTTGCGCGAGCCGTCGCCCACGAGATTCCGACGCTGGTCGGCGTTCCGCGCCGCAACCTCGAATCGTGGGGCCACTTCACCGAAGGCCTTTCCGACCTGTGCGATGTAGGAGACGCAGACAGCCTTGCTGCCTGGGTGGAAAGCCGGGTCGGCGGACCCCGCCATTCATAACCGCGCCAATTTTCAGATGCCGTCGTCGATCAGCGGCGAAGGCTTGGCGTAGCCGCGAAGTTCATCGAGATCGGCGATCGTAATGATTTTGCCGGAGGTTTTCACGCCCACGGACTCGAGTTGCGCAAGCGCCCGGGAAAGGTTCTCCGGCGTGGTACCGAGCAGGGAGGCAAGCGTTTTCTTCTCGAAATCGAGCGTAACCGAACCTGCGCCTCCCTCGGCGGTCGCGGATTTGAGAAGCCAGTTCGCGAGCCGCTCGGGCGTTGAGCGGAGCTTCTGGTCCTTCAATAGTTTTGTTACGCTGCGGTAGCGAAGCGCTAATTCCGCAATCGTCGCATAAGCGAAGTGGGGATCTTCCCGGAATACACCGCGCACCGCATCCGCGGGCAGCAAAAGCACGCGCGACTCAAGAAGCGTTCTTGCCGATTTCAGGTAGGGCTGATCCAGAATCACTGCGGCAAGAATGAAAGTAGTCGTCGGCCGTAGAATATCGATCGTGGTTTGGCGGCCGTTGTGCGTCGCGAAAAGTTCTACGCATCCATCCAGCAACACATGCAGGAAGTCCGGCCGGTCGCCCTCCGTAATCAAGTGCGTATTTTGCGGATACCGCTGCAGCGATGCCGGCTGCGTGAGCCTTGCGAGCTGACGCTGCGACATTTTCTTGAAGAGCTGCAACTCACGAAGTGTTTGCAGATCGGCTTCACGCATTTCTCGTCACGCCTTTTCTTCGTACGTCGATTGACATTTATCAATTTCAGGAACGTCAAACGATAATCAAATGCTTCGATCGCGAAGCCCAACGTAAACTTTACTGTTTTGGCTGTGCGGTACTTGACCCACGTCAATAGTTGCCGTGTAAGGCGCGTTCTATTCCCTTCATAGTAATTCTAGATTTCAGAATGCTCGGGGGTAGCGATGCCGGCGAAAGCAGAAACAGCGCCTAAAGGACAGCGTGCTGCGTTATGGATGTCGACGGTGGCGTTCACCGTCTGCTTCGCTGTCTGGACGATCTTCGCGATCATCGGAATCAGCATCAAGCAGCAGCTTGGTCTCAGCGAAACGCAGTTCGGTCTCCTCGTCGGTACGCCGATACTGACCGGATCGCTCATTCGAATCGCGCTCGGTGTGTGGGCGGATCAGTATGGCGGGCGCATCGTCTACACGGTGACGATGTTGGCCGCGGCGGTTGCGACATACCTTCTGACCTGGGCCACGACCTATCCGCAGTTTTTGCTTGCAGCACTCGGCGTCGGCATCGCGGGCGGCGCGTTCTCGGTCGGCGTCGCTTACGTTTCGCGCTGGTTTCCAGCGGAAAAGCAGGGCATCGCGCTCGGCATCTTCGGTGCAGGTAACGTCGGCGCGGCAGTCACGAAGTTCACTGCGCCTTTTGTTCTGATCGCCTATGGCTGGCAAACGACCGCGAAAGTCTGGGCGCTCGCCATCGCGATCATGGCGGTCGTCTATTGGCTGACGACGAGCGACGATCCGGTCCTCAAAGCGCGACGTGCACGCGGCGAGAAGCCTAAAAGCGCATGGCTCGAGCTTGCGCCGCTCAGAAATGTGCAGGTCTGGCGCTTCTCGCTCTATTACTTCTTTGTTTTCGGCGCGTTCGTCGCGCTCTCGCTCTGGCTGCCGCGTTACCTGATCGGCGTCTATGGGCTGGACATCAAGGCCGCCGGCATGTTCGCCGCGGCCTATTCGATCCCTGCAAGTATCTTCCGTGCTTACGGTGGGCATCTCTCCGACCGCTACGGAGCGCGCCGCGTGATGTACTGGACCTTTCTGGTTTCGGTCGCGGTTACCTTTTTCCTGTCTTATCCGCCGACGGCCTATACCGTGCAGACCACGCGCGGGCCGTTCACCTTCGAACTCGCGACCGGCCTGATCGGCTTCACCGTGCTCGTCTTCGTGCTCGGTTTCTTCATGAGCCTCGGCAAGGCCGCGGTCTTCAAGCACATTCCGGTCTATTACCCGAATAACGTCGGCGCAGTCGGCGGCCTCGTCGGCATGATCGGCGGTCTCGGCGGCTTCGTGCTCCCGATTGCCTTCGGCGTGTTGAACGATCTCACCGGCATCTGGACGAGCTGCTTTATGCTCCTGTTCGTGATCGCTTCCGGGTCGTTGATCTGGATGCACTTCGCGATCCGCAACATGGAGAGCAGCGTCGCGGTCGAGAAGCGGCAGACGCTACCGCAATTCCCCGAATTGCAGGGCGTCCACGAGCCGAAACACGGCGCCATCACCAATCCGAAACTCATCGAGAAGTGGGAGCCGGAGGACGCCGCGTTCTGGGAGAAGACGGGCAGGGCGATCGCGCGCCGCAATCTCTGGATTTCCATTCCAGCACTTCTGCTTTCTTTCGCGGTGTGGATGGTCTGGTCGATCGTGGTCGCGAAACTTCCCGCGGTCGGATTCAAATTCACGACAGATCAACTG
>JAEZFA010000294.1 GCA_023417665.1 Pseudomonadota bacterium
AGCGCAAGCGCGTTGATGACGGTGGCGAGCATGCCCATCTGGTCTGCGGTCGCCCGCGGCATTCCGGTCGTGGCGAGCTCCGCGCCGCGCAGGATGTTGCCGCCGCCGACGACGACGGCAATTTCAGTTCCTGCCTTGCGGGCCCTGGCGAGATCCTTGCCGATCCGGTTCAGCGTATCGGCGTTCAGACCAAAATCGGTATCGCCCATTAAAGCTTCGCCCGAGACTTTGACGAGTACCCGGGCGAAGCGTTGTTTCGGCATTTTGCGTTGCTCTAAGCGTTGGGCCTCAGGCTTTACCGCCGGCAGCTGCGACTTCGGCGGCGAAGTCCTGTTCCTGTTTCTCGATGCCCTCACCGAGTGCGTAGCGGACGAAGCCCTTGATCGCGATCGGGCCGCCCACCTTGCCTTCGGACTCTTTCAGCGCCTGCGTCACGGTCTTGGACGGATCGTGCACGAAAGGCTGATCGACGAGGCTCACTTCCTTGTAGAAGCTCTTGAGGCCGCTATCGACGATTTTCTCGATCACGTTATCGGGTTTTCCAGAGGCGCGTGCCTTGTCGGCGAGAATCCCGCGCTCGCGGTCGATCGTGGCGGCATCGAGCTCCTTGGATTCGACGGCAAGCGGATTCGCCGCCGCGATGTGCATCGCAACCATGCGGCCGAGCTTGTTCAGCTCATCCTTGTCGCCCTTCGATTCCAGCGCCACGAGCACGCCGATCTTGCCGAGGCCATCGCCAATACCGCTATGCATGTACTGTCCGATGACGCCTTCGCTGACCGAAAGCACGGCCGCGCGCCGGAACGTCATATTCTCGCCGATGGTGGCGATCGCCGACGAGATCGCTTCCTCGATCGTGGAAGAACCCGCCTTTACCGCCTTCAGCTTCTCGACATCCGCGCCGTTATGCAGCGCGGCTTCGGCAATGAGCTTCACCAGACCCTGGAAATGGTCGTTGCGCGCGACGAAGTCGGTCTCCGAGTTGACCTCGACCACGGCACCCTTGGTGCCATCGACGGCGATGCCGACGAGGCCTTCGGCCGCGACGCGATCCGCCTTCTTGGCAGCCTTCGACAGGCCCTTCTTGCGGAGCCAGTCGATCGCGGCTTCGATGTCGCCATTGGTTGCAGTAAGCGCCGCCTTGCAATCCATCATGCCGGCGCCGGTTTTTTCGCGCAGTTCCTTGACCGCGCTCGCGGTAATTTCGGCCATAGCTGTTCTCCGTTACGCCGGACTTATTCGGCGTCGGCTGAGAGTTTCTTCGCCTGCTCGATCCAGCCAGCGACGCGCGCCGGGAGACGGACCTCTTCGCCGACGCGATGCGCGTCCGCAGCGGTCAATTCGGCAATCTGCGCATAGTGGAAGATGCCGAGATCGTTGAGCTGCTTTTCCACGTCGGGGCTGACGTGACCGAGCTTCTTGAGATCGTCCGGAGCGCCGCGCGGACCGGGAAGCGGTTCGAGCTTCTCCCATTCGGACGCCGCCGGCAGCGTTTCCTGCATCGGGGCTTCCGCAGCACCGAGATCGACGCCCGCTTCGCCCTGCGCGCGGGAAATGCCGTCGATCGCAGCACGGGCGATCAGGTCGCAATAGAGGTTGATCGCGCGCGCGGCATCGTCATTGCCCGGGATCGGGAACGTGATGCCGTCGGGATCGCAGTTCGTATCGACGACGGCCGCAATCGGAATACCGAGACGACGGGCTTCCTTGATCGCGATGTCTTCCTTGTTGGTGTCGATCACGAACAGAAGGTCGGGAATGCCGCCCATGTCACGGATGCCGCCGAGCGCGAGTTCGAGCTTTTCCTTTTCGCGCGACAGCGTCAGCTTTTCTTTCTTGGTGTAGCCGCCGGACTCGTTCGAGTTCAGCATCTCCTCGATCTTCTTCAGACGCGAGATCGAATTGGAGATCGTCTTCCAGTTGGTCAGCGTGCCGCCGAGCCAGCGCGAATTGACGTAATACTGCGCCGAGCGCTTCGCCGCGTCAGCGACCGAATCCGCGGCCTGCCGCTTGGTTCCGACGAAGAGAACGCGGCCGCCTTTGGCGACGACATCGGAAACCGCCTGCAGCGCACGCGAAAGCGCGGGCACGGTCTGCGCGAGGTCGATGATGTGAATGTTGTTGCGGGTGCCAAAGATGTACGAGTGCATCTTCGGGTTCCAGCGGTGGGCCTGATGGCCAAAGTGAACGCCAGCTTCCAAAAGCTGACGCATGCTGTAATCGGGCAGCGCCATATTCCAAACTCCGGTTGGCCTCCGCGGGCAGAGCAAGGCCGGATGGCCCTGCACCGGATGACCCCTCTCAGGGTCGAGACGCCCGCGTGCGAGATGGGCGGGTATATAGGGGCGTTCGCAATCGCATGCAACCGGCCTTCGGCGCCCACGCCGATCCTGTTAAGTTGTTGAAATAACTACAGTTCCTGAACGTCCAGGACGCCTTCGACCGCGCGGACATTCCCCGCGATCTGCGGCGAAACCGGAAATCGGCCCGGCAGCTTCACCTCGACCTCGGCCCGCCCGCCCTCGAGCGAGACAACAATCGCGACGTCGCCTTTGGTTTCCGCTTTGCCGTTTCCGTTTCCATTGCCGCTGCCGCCCGATTGCAGCCGCCGCGCGATCAATTCGATCGACGTATCCGGGCGCACGGTCACGACCAGACCACGCTGGTTCTTGGCCGCGACGTGATCGAGCAGTTCGACGCCATAGAGGCGCAGCCGGACTTCGTCGCCCTGCGCATCCGCGCCGACCTGCACGAGCACCGCATTGCCGGGCTCGAGATCGCGCTGATACTGAACAAGACCCTCTTGAAAGATCACGGCTTCGAAATAGCCGGTCGGGTCCGACATCTTGATGTTCGCCATGCGCGAGCCGGTTTTGGTACGCCGCTCCTGCCGCGAGACAACGGTCGCCGCGAGTTTCCCCGCCGCCTGTCCCGCGCGTGCGCTGACCTGGAAGTCCGCCCAGGACTGCACCCGCATGCGCTTCAGCGCCACCGCATAGTCGTCGAGCGGATGACCGGAAAGATAAAAGCCCGCGGCGTCGAATTCCTTGGCCAGCCGCTCGGCGGGCAGCCACGGCTCCGCCTCCGGCAAACGCACCGCCGACGCACTCGAACTTGCACCGAACAACTCATTCTGGCCCGAAGCGCGATCCTCGCCGCTGCGCTGGGCATGTCGCAGGATTGCCTCGCAACCCGCGAATACCTTCGCGCGGTTCTTCTCCAGCGCATCGAACGCGCCGGCGGCCGCGAGGCTTTCCAGCACGCGCTTGTTGATGGCTTTCGCATCGACCCGCGACGCAAAGTCCGTCAGATCGCGGTAGGGACGCTCGCCCCGCGCCGCGACGATGGCTTCGACCGCCTGCGCGCCGACACCTTTCAGGGCGGCAAGCGAATAGAAGATCGTGTTGCCATCGACATCGAAAGCGCGGCCTGACTTGTTCACCGAAGGTGGCTCGACATTGATCTTCAGCCGCTGCGCCTCGCGACGGAATTCGGCAAGCTTGTCGGTATTGCCCATGTCGAGCGTCATGGATGCCGCCAGAAACTCGACCGGATAGTTCGCCTTCAGATAGGCGGTCTGGTACGACAGGAGCGCATAAGGTGCCGAGTGCGACTTGTTGAATCCGTAGTCGGCAAACTTCGCGCAGGCTTCGAAGATTGCCTTCGCGTCGGCGTCGCCGATGCCGCGCGCGATCGCGCCGTCCACGAAACGGACGCGCTGCTTTTCCATTTCCGCGCGGATCTTCTTGCCCATCGCGCGGCGCAACAGGTCCGCCTCGCCGAAACTGTAACCGGCAAGATCGCGCGCGATCTGCATCACCTGTTCCTGATAGGTGATGATGCCGTAGGTCGCCTCGAGGATCGGTTCGAGCTTCGGATGCGTATATTCGACCTGTTCCCGCCCGAGCTTGCGCGCGCAATAGCTCGGGATGTTCGCCATCGGACCGGGGCGATAGAGCGCGACCAGCGCGATCAGGTCCTCGAAACGGTCCGGCCGCATGTCGGTGAGCGCGCGCCGCATACCCTGGCCTTCGACCTGGAACACGCCGACCGTCTCGCCGCGTCCCAGCATCTCGAACGTCTTCTTGTCGTCCAGCGGAATCGTTTGCAGCGATATGTCGACGCCGCGGCGGCGGATCAGCTTCACCGCCGTTTCGAGCACCGTCAGCGTCTTCAAACCGAGAAAGTCGAACTTCACGAGGCCCGCGGCTTCCACCCATTTCATGTTGAACTGGGTAACCGGCATGTTGGAGCGCGGATCGCGAAACAGCGGCACGAGTTCGCCAAGCGGCCGGTCGCCGATCACGATGCCGGCGGCGTGGGTCGAGGCGTGACGATGCAATCCCTCGAGCTTCAGCGCGATGTCGAACGCGCGCTCGACGATCGGCTCCTGCTCGCGGGCGGCCTGCAAGGCGGGCTCGGTTTCGATCGCCTTTGCGAGCGTGACGGGATTGGCCGGATTGTTCGGCACCAGCTTGCAGAGCTTGTCGACCTGCCCATAGGGCATTTCCAGAACGCGCCCGACGTCACGCAGCACGCCGCGCGCCTGCAACGAACCGAAGGTGATGATCTGCGCAACCCGGTCGCGGCCGTAACGCTCCTGCACATAGCGGATGACTTCGTCGCGCCGGTCCTGAC
>JAEZFA010000067.1 GCA_023417665.1 Pseudomonadota bacterium
GGCGCCTCGACCATCACCCAGCAGGTTGCGAAGAACTTCCTCGTCGGCAACGAAACCTCGATCAACCGCAAGATCAAGGAAGCGCTGCTGGCGCTGCGCATTGAGCGCGCCTACTCGAAGGAAAAGATTCTCGAGCTTTATCTGAACGACATCTATCTCGGCCTCGGCGCTTACGGCATTGCCGCCGCGTCGCTGCTCTACTTCGACAAGTCCGTGCATCAGCTTTCGGTGGAAGAGGTGGCCTATCTCGCCGCGCTCCCGAAAGGTCCGAACAATTATCATCCGTTCCGCCAGCGCGACGCGGCGATCATCCGCCGTAACTGGGTGATCGACCAGATGGTCATCACCGGTGCCGTCAAGGCAGAGGAGGCCGCCGAGGCGAAGAAGAAGCCGCTCAACATTGCGATGCGCGCGCAGGGGCCAAACCAGTTCAACGCCGAATACTTCGCCGAGGAAGTGCGCCGCGAAATCTTCGAGCGCTACGGCGAAAAGAAACTCTATGAAGGCGGCCTTTCGGTTCGCACCACGCTGAACCCGAAGCTGCAGGTGATCGCGCGGCGCGTGTTCACCGAAGGACTGATCCGCTTCGACGAAAACCGCGGCTGGCGCGGCGCGCAGCAGAAGATGGAGCCGGTGCCGGGCTCCGACTGGGGTGCCAAGCTCGCCGAAATCCGCGCGCTTCATGACACCGGCTGGCGTCTTGCCGTCGTGCTGCAGATTACCGACAACTCCGCGACCGTCGGCTTCCAGCCGCAGCGTGATCGCGGCGGCCAGCTTTCGCAGGAGCGCGAAACGGGCGTCATTTCCGCCGACGGCGTGAAGTGGACCAAGCAGCCGATGCGCAAGGTCTTTGCGCCGGGTGATATCGTCTATGTCTCGAAGATCGACGGCAAGGACAACCAGTGGCGCCTGCAGCAGGTGCCGGAAGTCTCCGGCGGCCTCGTCGTCATGGATCCCTGGACCGGCCGCGTGCTGGCGCTGGTCGGCGGCTTCTCCTTTGAGGAGAGCCAGTTCAACCGCGTGACGCAGGCCTATCGCCAGCCGGGTTCGTCGTTCAAGCCGTTCGTCTATGCCGCGGCACTCGACAACGGCTACACGCCCTCGACCATCGTGATGGATGCTCCATTCGAAGTGGAGCAGGGGCCGGGCCAGCAGGCGTGGAATCCGCAGAACTATTCCGGCAAGTATTACGGACCGCAGACGTTGCGCTTCGGCATCGAGCATTCGCGCAACGTGATGACCGTGCGGCTCGCGCAGGATGTCGGCATGCCGCTCGTCCAGGAATATTCGCGACGCTTCGGCATCTACGACAACATGCCGCCTTATCTCTCCTTCGCGCTCGGTGCGGGTGAAACCACGCTCCTGCGCATGGCGGCGGGCTATTCGATGTTTGCCAACGGTGGCCGCAAGATCAAGGCGACGCTGGTCGACCGCATTCAGGACCGCTACGGCAAGACGATCTTCAAGCATGACGATCGCCAGTGTCAGGGCTGCGATGCGCAGGCCTGGAACAATCAGGCCGAGCCGACCCTGATCGACCGCCGCGAGCAGGTGATCGATCCGATGAGCGCCTATCAGATCACCTCGATGATGGAAGGCGTGGTGCTGCGCGGTACCGGCACGGCGCTGCGTCCGCTCAATCGTCCGGTCGCCGGCAAGACCGGCACCACCAACGACGAAAAGGACGTGTGGTTCATGGGCTTTACGCCCGACCTCGTGGTCGGCGTCTATCTCGGCTACGACCGGCCGCGTCCGCTGGGCCGTGGCGTGACCGGTGGTCAGTACGCTGCACCGATCGTCCGCGATTTCCTGAAAGAGGCGCTGGCCGATCGCGTACCGCAGCCGTTCCGGGTGCCGCCCGGGCTGAAGCTGATCCGCGTCGATCTCTCGACCGGCCTGCGCGCGCAGCAGGGCGACAATCGCGTGATCCTCGAAGCCTTCCGCCCCGGTACCTCGCCGCCGGACTCGCTTTCGATCGTGGGCTTCAACGATGCCGACGGCAATCCGATCGGCGGCAACGTCAACCGCAGCACCTCGCAGGACCAGCAGGGCTTCTTCACGCGTGGCCGCGGTCTTTGGTGAGGCGGTTTTCGGTGAGATAGAGGCGGGCGCCGGCCGGTTCGGTCGCAGTGCCCGTTTCGTTTAACGGCAGCGCTCGACCCACGGGGTTTCGCCGCCGTTTGCGGTTTTCCCGTCGGTCACCGATGGGCCGCGCCGGTCGGAGATGTTCGAAAAGGTGCGTAGCCGGCCGTCGCGCACCACCCACTCCAGCGTTTGTAGTTCGTCGCTTCCGGGATTGGTGAAGCGCACCCGCACGCGCAGCCGCTCGGACGAAAGCCGGGTCGCTTCCAGAATCTCGTAGCGGTTTTCCTGACGGCTGTTCGAATAGACCTGCGTAACGCGGCCGTCCCGCACTTCGAAATTCCCGTACCAGTTGCTCGGCGACTCCGGCCGCGAGCAATCGGCCGACCACGGGCCGCCGGTAAGACCGAACTCGCGCATGACGGTTTCGATGTTGCCGCCGCGGGGTGCCGCGGCAGGCGGGTTTCCGGACGGCGCCTGACCGCTTTGTTGTGCGAGGGCGGCGGCGGCCGATACGGTCAGGGCGAGGGCGGCGAGGAGCTTCTTCATGGCGATCCGTTGTCCCAGAACTGCGCGGATTATTCCCGGGGGAACAACTTGCAGCAAGGCTTTCCACTGCTATAAGGCGCGCACAAATTGGTGAACGAATGCGCGCGGAAACCCAGAAGCTCGTCGAAGAGATCAAGCAGTCGGTCGAACTGCTGAGGAGGTCTCTTTGACGTCGAGAAATCGGAAAAGCGTCTCGCCGAGCTGAACGCGCTCGCCGAAGATCCGAAGCTCTGGGACGACCCGCAGAAGGCATCGAAGCTGATGCAGGAGCGCACCTCGCTCGAGGACGCGCTCACCTCGATCAAGCGCATCCAAACCGATCTCTCCGACAGCGTCGAACTGATCGCGCTCGGCGAAGCCGAGAACGACGAGGCGACGGTCAAGGATGCGGAAGCCAAGCTCGCGGAACTGAAAGCCGAAACCGGACGGCGCCAGATGGAAGCGCTGCTCTCCGGCGAGGCGGACGCGAACGACGCCTATCTCGAAGTCCATGCCGGTGCCGGCGGTACAGAGAGCCAGGACTGGGCGAACATGCTGTTGCGCATGTACACGCGCTGGGCCGAGCAGCACAAATTCAAGATCGCGCTGGTCGAGCACAGCGACGGCGAAACCGCGGGCATTAAGTCGGCGACCATCGAGGTCAAGGGCAAGAACGCCTATGGCTGGCTGAAGACCGAAAACGGCGTGCATCGTCTTGTGCGCATTTCGCCTTATGACGCCAATGCGCGGCGGCACACTTCGTTTTCTTCGATCACCGTCTATCCGGTGGTCGACGACGACATCAAGATCGACATCGATGAATCGCAGGTGCGCGTCGATACCATGCGCTCCGGCGGCGCGGGCGGGCAGCACGTCAACAAGACGGAGTCGGCGGTGCGGCTTACGCATATTCCGACCGGCATCGCGGTGGTGAGCCAGGGCGACCGCTCGCAGCACAAAAATCGCGAGCAGGCCTGGAACATGCTCCGCGCGAAGCTCTACGAGCAGGAGTTGAAGCGGCGCGAGGAAAAGGCGGCGGCAGAGCAGGCGGCGAAGACCGATATCGGCTGGGGTCACCAGATCCGCTCTTATGTGTTGCAGCCTTATCAGCTCGTGAAGGATTTGCGCACCGGCGTTACCTCGACCGCGCCGCAGGACGTGCTCGACGGCGATCTCGACGACTTCATGCATGCGACGCTCGCGCAGAAGGTGTTCGGCGGCGGTCCCGATAGCGTGGAAGACGTCGAATAGCGTTGGCCGGCGGCGGGGGTGGACGCACTGCATCCCGACCGGGACAAGCAGAACGCATGGACTGCGCCGCGCCGCATGGCGCGAAGAACCTACTTGTTTCCGCGACGTAACCCGCCTCGCTGTTGACCTCGCGCTGCGGGCATCGGACTTTCCTCGCGAACAAAAAAGCAGTTTGGGAGGCGATCCGATGTTTCAGCCGGGCTTGATGAAGGGGCAGAAGATTCTCGTGACCGGAGGCGGTACCGGTCTTGGCCGCGCGATGAGCGAGAAGTTTCTCTCGTTGGGGGCCGAGGTTGCGATCTGCGGCCGGCGTAAACAGGTTTGCGAGGAAACCGCAGGCGCGCTGATGAAGGCGCATGGCGGCAAGGTCAGTGCCTATGGCGTCGATATCCGCGACGCCGCCGCGGTCGATGCAATGGTCGGCGAAATCTTCAAGGACGGTCCGCTGACCGGCCTCGTGAACAACGCTGCCGGAAACTTCATATCGCGCACCGAAGACCTGTCGCCCAATGGCTTTGATGCGGTGGCAAATATCGTGATGCGCGGCACCTTCTATGTGACGCACGCTGTCGGCAAGCGCTGGATCGCGGGCAAGCACAAAGGGAGCGTGCTTTCCATTTCCGTGACCTGGGTTCGCAATGGCGGCCCGTTCGTGGTGCCCTCGACCATGAGCAAGGCCGCGGTCGCCGCGATGACGAGTTCGCTCGCGAGCGAGTGGGGACGCTACGGCATTCGCCTGAATGCGGTGGCACCCGGCGAGATTCCGACCGAGGGCATGAGCAAGCGTCTCAATCCGGGCGAGAAGCCCGGCGCGCGTACGGCGAAGCGCAATCCGATGGGACGTGCGGGCACGCTCGAGGAATTGCAGAACCTCGCGGTGTTTCTGATGTCGCCCGGCTGTGAATGGCTCTCCGGCGAGATGATCGCGATGGACGGCGCGCAGGCGCTTGCGACTGGCGGAAACTTCTACGAGTTGCGCGAGTGGGGCGATGCGGAATGGAAAGCGGCGCGCGATGCGATCGTTGCGCAGAACGAGAAAGACAAGGCGCAGCGCGCGTAAATTTTCTGAATCTACCGCGTAGCGAAACGGCGTAGTTTACGCTTCGCTTTGCTGCGCATGGAGTCTAGGTTTCGCCCGCAAAATAATTCGGGAGAAACGACGTGATTGCAAAGTTCCGTTTCGCTGTATTGGCCGCCGCAACGCTTGCGGCGGGTGCGATGATTATGCCTGCCGGCGCGCAGGAATATCCTGCGCGCACCGTTCGTCTTGTCGTGCCGTATCCCGCGGGCGGCACCACGGACGTGCTGACGCGTCTGGTCGCCGAACATCTGACGACTTCGCTGAAACAGACCTTCGTCGTGGACAACCGTCCGGGCGCCGGAACGAACACCGGTACCGGCGAAGTCCTGAAAGCGGTAGCCGATGGCTACACGGTCCTGATCGTGAGTCCTGCGAATGCGATCAACGCGACGCTGTTCAAGAGGATGCCCTTCAACTTTCTCGAACAGGCGACCGGCGTCGCCGGGTTTGCGCGCGTTCCGAACGTCATGGTCGTCAATCCCGACGTGCCGGCCAAGACCGTGCAGGAATTCATCGCCTGGGCGAAGAAGAACGAAGGCAAGGTGAACTTCGCGTCGTCAGGCAACGGTTCTTCGATCCACCTGTCCGGGGAGCTGTTCAAATCGATGACCGGCGTGCAGATGACCCATGTGCCCTATAAGGGCTCGGCGCCGGCGCTGGTCGATCTCCTGAGCGGGCAGGTGCATGTCATGTTCGACAACCTGCCGTCGGCGATCCCGCATATTCGCGCGGGCAAGCTGCGCGCGCTGGCGGTGACCTCGGAGCAGCCGGCGAAGGCTTTGCCGAACGTGCCGACGCTGGCTGCGACGGTGAAGGGCTTTGAGGCGAGTTCCTGGTTCGGGATGGCGGTACCCAAGGGTACGCCGCAGGCCGTGATCGACAAGCTCAACAAGGCCGTGAACGAGGCGCTGAAGGATCCGAAAATCCGCGGGCGGATTGAAGATCTCGGCGGCGTTCCGTTTGAGGTCACGCCGGCCCAGTTCACCAAGTTCATGGTCGACGAGACCAACAAATGGGCACCGGTCGTCAAGGCTTCCGGCGCGACGGTCGACTGACTACAGCCGGCCTGCACAAAATGGCGCCTCGCAGAACTTGCTGCGGGGCGCTTTTTCTTTGCGGATACACGGGCCTGTCATTTGTAGGCCGGTTCGACGCGAGCTAGGCTCGGCCGCGACAACGCTGACCCCGCGTTTGCGGTTAGAGATCGCAGATGGCCGATACCGAGACGCCGCCGCAAGGCGAGGTGCCACCCCAGGCCGAAACGCCGCCGAAGAAGAAAAGCATTATGTCGTCCGAGGCTGTCCTCGGCTGGGTGCAGTTCGGCGCGCTCGCCATCGGCGTCGCGGCACTGCTGTGGAGCGTCTTCGTTTATTACGTGCCGCCGCAGCAGGGCGCGCCCATTGTCGATGGCGGCGTGCAGACCATCAGCCAGTCGCTGGTGGAAGATGATTTCCGTAGTCTGCAGGCACTGTATCGGGCCATCGACTATGTATCGG
>JAEZFA010000100.1 GCA_023417665.1 Pseudomonadota bacterium
GCCGACTCGATGCAGGTCTATCGCGATCTGCGGATCATCACGGCGCGGCCGACCGATGAAGAGACGGGCCGCGCCCCGCACCGGCTCTATGGCCATATCGACGCCGCAGAAATTTACTCCGCGGGCCGCTGGTTGCGGGAAGCGGAAGCCGAAATTGCCGCCGCGCGGTCAGCGGGAAAGACGGCGATCGTAATTGGCGGTACCGGGCTTTATTTCAGTGCACTGCTGAAAGGCCTGTCGGCTGTACCCGAAGTTTCCGCGGACGTCCGGCAACAGGTTCGGGAACTCGGCGATACCAAGGACAACGAAGCCTTGCACGCGATCCTTGCCGCCCGCGATCCGCGAACCGCCGGGCAGCTTCGCGTTTCCGACCGGCAGCGCATCCTGCGCGCACTGGAAGTGGTCGAGGCGACGGGCAGGGGGCTTGCCGACTGGCGCGAAGAACCCGGCGTGCCTGTGCTGAATACCGGCGACTATCGCGCGATCTTTCTGGAGACGGAGCGCGAGGCGTTGGGCAAGCGCATCGACGCGCGGTTCGACAAGATGCTCGTCGAAGGCGCGCTTGACGAAGTCAAAGCGCTCGAGGATCGCAAGCTCGATCCGCGCATGCCGGCGATGAAGGCCCATGGCGTACCGTGGCTTATCAAATATTTGAACGGCGAGATGTCGCTTGAAGAGGCGGCGGCGCAAGGCAAGCGCGACACGCGCCAATATGCGAAGCGGCAGGAGACGTGGTTTCGCAATCAGTTGCCGGAGTTTCACTGGGTGAAGCCGGAGGCAGCCCCGAAGAAGCTGTTTGCGTCGTCGTAAGGCGTTCTACTCAGCGGCCTTGAGTTTCTGCCGCGCCTTCTGCTTCGGCCAGACCCGTTGCGCGAGAAGTGTTGCGAGCGTGATGCCGCTTGTCACGAAGAACACGACCCATGCCGGCCTTACGGCGTCGGGGAATACGAGGTTTGCCTGCAGCACGCGCTGCCAGTTCACCCCGGTCAGCAGCCCATACCACAGCGCCTCGGCCGCGATCGTGAACAGGGTCGCGGCGATCACGAGTGCCGCGAGGTGCGGAAGCCGGATTTCGGCAACCCGCTTGTGGAGCGAGCGATAAAAGAGAAGCCAGGCAAGCAGCCCCGCCATCCATGTCGGCTCGTAGATGTTGAGCTTCTTCTGCATGGCGAAGTGAATGACCGACAGCACGGCGATGGCGTAGGTGAGACTGTGCAGCCTGTTCCAGTTCACGCTGCCGATGCGGCGGATCATGCCGTCGGTCGAGGTCAGCCCGAGCGCGGTCATCATCACGAGCGCGACAAAGCCGATGGTCAGATAAAGCCGGAGCACGATTTCCCGCGCGACGGTGCCGAGCGCGAAGTTCTGGTCGATCACGTAAAGAAGGAAATGCGCAAAGGCATAGGCGAAGGCGGCGACGCCGAGCGTGCGGCGCATCTGGATGAGCTTCGGCGCGTTGAACAGCCGCCGCGCGGGGGTAATGCAGAGCGAGAGGAACAACAGACGCACCGCCCATTCGCCGGTCTGGTGTGTCAGTTCGACCAGCGGCTGCGCGCCGAGGTCGCGATTGATCATCCGCCCAAAGAGGTAGATCGCCGGCAGGCAGGAGCCCACGAAGGCGATCAACTTGTGGGGGGAGAGCTTCCCGTTTTTCTCGCGCAGGAAAGGCAAATCGTGCGTGTCCGGTTTTGGCGCCAAGCTAGGCCGCACGGCCGCGTACCGATACGGGGGACCGGGCACAATCCCGTGAGAATTGCCGCCTGAAATGTCGGCTTGCGGCCCCGAAACCGCCGGCGCATAAAGGCTTGACGGTACTCGCCGGGCCCATTAGGGTCCGCGCAACTTTTGAACGGCTTAGAAGACCCATGAGCAAGATTATTCTCGTAGTAGGAGGGCGCACCCCCCGCACGGCTTGAACAAGCCGGGCAGACGAGGTGGTGCGCAAAGGGGTCTTTCGGGGCCCCTTTTCGATTCTTGGGATCGAAAACGTTCTGGGCCAAGGAAACGGACAAAGACGAACGAGTGGAGCGGAAGATGAGCAACGAGATGACCGGCGCGGAAATGGTGGTGAAGGCGCTCGCCGAGCAGGGCGTGAAGCACCTGTTCGGATATCCGGGCGGAGCGGTCCTGCCGATTTACGACGCGCTGTTCCAGCAGAAGGACGTGAACCACATTCTCGTCCGCCACGAGCAGGGCGCGGTGCATGCGGCGGAAGGCTATGCGCGTTCCTCCGGCAAGGTCGGGGCGGTGCTCGTCACCTCGGGGCCCGGCGCGACCAATGCCGTGACCGGCCTCGTCGACGCGCTGATGGATTCGATCCCGCTCGTCGTCATTACCGGACAGGTGCCGACGCATCTGATCGGCAATGACGCCTTCCAGGAATGCGACACTGTCGGCATCACGCGTCCCTGCACCAAGCACAATTATCTCGTCAAAGACGTGAACGATCTTTCGCGCATCCTGCATGAAGCGTTCTACATCGCGGGCTCGGGCCGTCCCGGTCCGGTCGTCGTCGATATTCCGAAGGACATCCAGTTCGCCAAGGGCAAATACACCGGCCCGAAGAATGTCGAGCACAAGTCCTACAAGCCGAAGCTCAAGGGCGACATGGCGAAGATCCAGGCCGCCGTGGAGCTGATGAGGAACGCCAAGCGCCCGATTTTCTACACCGGCGGCGGCATCATCAATTCGGGCAACGAGGCGTCGGTGCTGCTGCGCGATCTGGTGAAGCTCACCGGCTATCCGGTCACGTCAACGCTGATGGGCCTTGGCGCCTATCCGGCGGCCGACCCGCAGTGGCTCGGCATGCTCGGCATGCACGGCACCTATGAAGCCAACTGGGCGATGCATGACTGCGACGTCATGATCTGCATCGGTGCGCGTTTCGACGATCGCATCACCGGGCGGCTGGATGCCTTCGCGCCTTACTCGAAGAAGATCCACATCGATATCGACGCGTCCTCGATCAACAAGAACGTGAAGGTCGATATTCCGATCATCGGCGACTGCGCGCATGTGCTGGAAGACATGGTGCGCCTGTGGCGGACGTCTTCGGCGCAGCCGGACAAGGCGGCGCTCGCCGACTGGTGGGCACAGATCAACAAGTGGCGCGCACGCAAATCGCTCAACTACAAGAAGTCGAGCGACGTGATCAAACCGCAATACGCGATCGAGCGGCTCTACGAGCTGACCAAGGACCGCGACACCTACATCACGACCGAAGTCGGTCAGCACCAGATGTGGGCCGCGCAACATCTGCATTTCCAGGAGCCGCGCCGCTGGATGACCTCCGGCGGCCTCGGCACCATGGGCTACGGCCTGCCGGCTGCGGTCGGCGTGCAGCTTGCGCACCCCAAATCGCTTGTCATCGACGTCGCCGGCGAAGCCTCGGTGCTGATGACAATGCAGGAAATCTCGACGGCGGTGCAGTATCGCCTGCCGATCAAGATCTTCATCCTGAACAACGAATACATGGGCATGGTGCGCCAGTGGCAGGAATTGCTGCATGGCGGGCGCTATTCGGAATCCTATTCCGCGGCGCTGCCGGATTTCGTGAAGCTCGCGGAAGCCTATCACGCGGTCGGAATCCGCTGCGCCAAGCCCGGCGATCTCGACGACGCGATCAAGGAAATGATCAATGTCGACAAGCCGGTGATCTTCGACTGCCTCGTCGACAAGGCGGAAAACTGCTTCCCGATGATCCCGTCGGGACGCGCGCATAACGAGATGATCCTGGGCGACGCCGCCGAAAGCATCGGCGAGGCGGTCACCGAAGAAGGAAAGATGTTGGTGTAATGAACATGGCAGTCATCCCGACCACGACGCATTATCCGTCTGCGCAGACCGACGAGCGCGAGCAGCGCCGCACGCTTTCGGTGCTGGTCGACAACGAGCCGGGCGTGCTCGCGCGCGTCATCGGCCTGTTCTCGGGCCGCGGTTACAACATCGACTCGCTGACGGTGTCCGAAACGGAGCACGAGAAGCATCTCTCGCGCATCACGGTCGCGACCACGGGCAAGCCGATGGTGATCGAGCAGATCAAGCACCAGCTCGAGCGGTTGGTGCCGGTGCACCGCGTGGTCGACCTGACCGAGAGCGGCCGCGCACTGGAACGCGAGCTTGCGCTGATCAAGGTGCGCGGCAAGGGCGAGAATCGGGTCGAGGCGCTGCGCCTTGCCGATGCGTTCCGCGCCCGCGTGATCGACGCGACCACCGAGAGCTTCATCTTCGAGCTCACCGGCAAGAGCGACAAGATTGATCAGTTCATCGTGCTGATGGAGCCGCTCGGTCTCGTGGAATCCTCGCGCACCGGGATTGCCGCGATCGGGCGCGGCCCGGAAGGCATGTAAGGAGCCCCGCTAAAATCCATGCTTTAACGGGGGTTGCGGGCCATCGTCCGGCCCCCTAGAAGATCGCCGGAAAATCATCACCTGCGGAAAAAAGCCGCGCGCCTACGGGGGTAAGAGACCATGCGTGTTTATTACGATCGCGACGCCGACCTGAACCTGATCAAGGGCAAGAAGGTTGCCGTCGTCGGTTACGGCAGCCAGGGCCACGCCCATGTTCTGAACCTGCGTGACTCGGGCGTGAAAGAAGTCGCGGTTGCGCTGCGCAAGGGTTCGCAGGGCGTCAAGAAGGCCGAAGGCGAGGGCCTGAAGGTGATGGAAGTCGCCGACGCCGCCAAATGGGCCGAGGTGATCATGATGCTGACGCCCGACGAATTGCAGGGCGACATCTATCGCGACCATCTGCATGCCAACATGAAGGAAGGTGCGGCACTCCTGTTCGCGCACGGCCTCAATGTTCATTTCAACCTGATCGAACCGCGCCCCGACATCGACGTGCTGATGGTGGCGCCGAAGGGCCCCGGCCACACGGTGCGCTCCGAATACCTGCGCGGCGGCGGCGTGCCGTGCCTGATCGCGATCAGCAAGGATTCGTCCGGCAACGCGCATGACCTCGGTCTTTCCTACGCTTCCGCCATCGGCGGCGGCCGCGCGGGCATCATCGAGACGACGTTCAAGGAAGAATGCGAAACCGATCTGTTCGGCGAGCAGGTCGTGCTTTGCGGCGGCCTCGTCGAACTGATCAAGGCCGGTTACGAAACGCTGGTCGAAGCCGGTTACGCGCCGGAGATGGCCTATTTCGAGTGCCTGCACGAAGTGAAGCTGATCGTCGACCTGATCTTCGAAGGCGGCATCGCGAACATGAACTACTCGATCTCGAACACCGCCGAATACGGCGAGTACGTCACCGGCCCGCGCATCATCACCGCCGACACCAAGGCCGAGATGAAGCGCGTCCTCGACGACATCCAGACCGGCAAGTTCACGCGCAACTGGATGCTGGAAAACAAGGTCAACCAGACCTCGTTCAAGGCGACCCGCGCCAAGCTCGCGCAGCACCCGATCGAAGAGGTCGGCGAGAAGCTTCGCGGCATGATGCCCTGGATCAAGGCCAAGGCCCTGGTCGACAAGAGCAAGAACTAAGAGATCAAAAACCGCCGGGCCTCGACCCGGCGGTTTCGTTTTACGGGAGCGTTGTGCATGAAAAGCGTCGTCATTACCGGAGCCTCAACCGGCATCGGCGAAACCACCGCGAAGTATCTCGCGGGGCAGGGCTTCAAGGTCTATGGCAGCGTGCGCAAGCCCGAAGATGGCGCGCGGCTCAAGCAGGCGATCGGCGAGAATTTCGAACCGCTGATATTCGACGTGACCGATGAGGTCGCGGTGAAGGCGGCGGCGGCAAAAGTGCGCGCGGAACTGAACGGGCAGACGCTCGCCGGGCTCGTCAACAACGCCGGCATTGCGGTGCCCGGGCCGTTCCTCGAGACGCCGCTCGACAAGTGGCGCAAGCAACTCGAAACCAACGTGATCGGTCTCGTCGCGACGACCCAGGCCTTCGCGCCGCTGCTCGGCACCGATCTTTCGCTGAAGGGCGAGCCGGGACGGATCGTGATGATCTCGTCGGTCGCCGGCAAGCGCGGCAATCCGTTTGCCGGTCCATACTCGGCCTCGAAGCACGCGGTGGAAGGGCTTTCGGAAGCGTTGCGCCGTGAAATGATGCTGTTCGGGATCGACGTCATCGTCATCGGGCCCGGGCCGATCAAGACTCCGATCTGGGAAAAGGGCGCGGCACCGGACTTTTCCAAGTGGAACGGTTCGCCTTACGCGAAATCCATCGAGGCCGGATTTCACTACATGCAGCATCTCGGGAAAAACGGGCTGCCGCCGGAGGACGTCGCCGCGCTGATCCATCAGGCGTTGACGGGCTCGAACGTGCGGCCGCGCTACACCATCACGCCCGGTGCTTTTACGCGCTGGCTGTTCAACCTGCTGCCGGCCCGCATGTCGGATCGGATCGTCGCAAAGCGACTCAAGATCGAGCGGTTGCGGCCGTGAAGGCGGTTGTCGTTACCGGCGTCTCGACCGGAATCGGCGAGGCGACGGCGAAGCTGCTCGCGGCACGCGGCTTCAAGGTCTATGGCAGCGTGCGCAAGCAAGAGGACGGCGAGCGCCTGAAGCAACAGATCGGCGCGAGTTTCGAGCCGCTCGTGTTCGATGTGATCGACGAGACGGCCGTGAAGGCGGCTGCCGAAAAGGTGCGGGCCGATCTCAACGGCGCAACGCTTGCGGGTCTGGTAAATAACGCAGGCATCTCGGTGCCGGGGCCTTCGCTGATGGTGCCGGTCGAGAAGTGGCGGCAGCAGCTGGAGGTCAATATCATCGGGCCGGTGATCGTGATGCAGGCCTTTGCGCCGCTCCTCGGCACCGATCTTTCGCAAAAGGGAGAGCCGGGCAAGATTGTCAACATCTCGTCGGTCGCCGGCAAGCGCGCGTTTCCGTTTCAGGGGCCATACGCGGCCTCCAAGCACGGCCTTGAAGCCGTGTCGGAGTCGCTCCGCCGCGAACTGATGCTTTACGGCATCGATGTCATCATCATCGGGCCGGGGCCGATCAAGACCGCGATCTGGGCCAAGGGCGCAAAAGCGGATTTCTCGGCTTACGAGGGTACGCCTTATCTCGCGCCGCTGAAGAAGCTGCGCGACATCATGCAGGCGGGCGGCATGAAGGGCCTGCCGCCGGAGGAGGTCGCGGGGCTCATTCACTATGTGCTGACCGCGCCCAATGCCTTCCCGCGCTATACAATCACGCCGGGCAAGTTCAAACGCTGGCTTTTGAGCAAGCTGCCGCTGCGTACCTTCGACCGCATCATCGCGCGGCAGATCGGGCTGAAGCGCGTCCGCTAGCCTCACTGGTTTTCGAGTTTTCGCAGCAGCCAGCGTGCCGCACCTTCAGGCGTTTCCTTGTTCTCTGCGCGATCCGCGAGCAGGCTGGCCTCGCGCATCCACTCCACATCGATCGCGCCAAGCAGGGGTTTGAGCGCGGCCAGGAATTTTTCGTCCTGCGCGCGTTTCGGGGCGACCAGCACGATCGCGTCATAGGGCGGCAGCGCGCGCTTCGGATCTTCCAGCACCACAAGATCATATTGCTTGATGCGGCCGTCGCTCGAAAAAGCCGAGATCACATCCGCTTCGCCGGTCGCGATGGCTTCGTACATGAAGGTGCTCTGCATCTGCCGCTGCTCGCGGAAGCGCAGACCATAGGCATCGCGCACGGCGGCCCATTCGGGGCGCGCGAGAAACTCGTAATCCGCCGCAATCGAAAGTTTCGATGCGTGACGCGCGAGATCGGCGACGGTCCTGACGTTGAGTTCTTCGGCGCGGCTGCGTTTCATCGCCAGCGCATAGGCGTTCTCGAAGCCAAGCGTGCCGAGCAGCAGGATGTTCTTCCCGGCGAGCCAGCCGCGTAGTTCGCGAATGACCTCCTGTCGTGGCCGCACGTCGCTTCGCCGCATCTGGTTCGCCCAGAGCGTGCCGGAATAGTCGACATAGACGTCGATCTCGCTATTGGCGAGGGCGTCGAACGCGACGCTGGAGCCGAGCCCGTCGCGGCGGGTTGCCGGCAATCCGGCTGCGCGGAGCTTTTCCTCGATCAAGGCGGCGAGGATGAACTGCTCGGTAAAAGTCTTTGCGCCGATGACATAGCCGCCGGTAGCGCGCTGCGTTCCGCCGGGTACCAGTGCTGCGATCACGACGAGCGCGATCCCGGCAAGGCCGGCGGCAATGCGCAGGTGTTGCCGCGCGCGGACGCCGCTTTCGATCAAGGCAAGCAACTGATCCACGGCGAGCGCCAGCGCTGCCGCAGCAACGCAGCCGAACAATACGAAGACCCAGTTCTGGGTTTGCAGGCCCGTGAAGATGTAATTGCCGAGGCTGGTCTGTCCGACCGGGGTGGAAAGCGTCGCGGTTCCGATCACCCATACCGCGGCGGTCCGGATGCCCGCCATGATGACCGGGATGGCAAGCGGCAACTCCACCATGCACAGCGATTGTGCAGGCGTCATGCCCGTGCCCTGTGCCGCCTGGATGATCGCCGGATCGATGCCGTTCAGCCCCGCGATCGTATTGCGCAGGACAGGGAGCATTGAATACAGCGTGAGCGCAAGCAGCGAGGGCAGAAAGCCGAAGGCGGAGAAGGGCGCATTGAACGCCATCGCCGTCAGGTTGGAGAGGCCAAGTAGCAGCGGATAGAACAGCGCCAGCAGTGCAAGCCCCGGAATCGTCTGCACAAGTGACGAAACTGCAAGCAGCGGCCAGCGCAGTGTACTGTTTCGCGCGGCGGCAATGCCAAGCGGCAGGCTGATCGCAATGCCGAGCGAAAGCGCGCACAGGCTCAGGAGTACATGATTGCCGAGATATTCCGGCAGCCGTGCCCATGCCTGAACGATGCGAGGATCCGAGAAGGTCACGAGCTTTCCAGTAGCGCCGTGAGACGCTTTGCCTGCCGTTCGGGCATTTTCATCAGCGCGCGCGTAAAGTCGTGCTGGGGCGCGCGCATCAATTCGGCCGGCGAGCCGGTTTCGACAATCTTGCCTTCATTCAGCACGCAGATGCGATCCGCGAGTAGTACGGCTTCGAGCACGTCATGAGTAATCAGTACCGATGTCAGGCCGAGCCTTTCATGCAGTTCGCGATAGTCCTGCGTCAGGCCCTCGCGGGTCACTGGATCGAGTGCGCCGAAGGGTTCGTCCATGAGAACGATCCTGGGCTTTGCCGCAAGCGCGCGCGCGACGCCGACGCGCTGGCGTTCGCCGCCCGACAATTCATCCGGCATGCGGTTGCGATAGTCTGCTGGCAGGCGGACGAGCGCTAGCAACTCGTCCACGCGTTTTTGTATCTCGGTTACGTTCCAGCCGAGCAGGCGCGGCGTGATGGAAATATTCTCTGCGACTGTCATGTGCGGGAACAGGCCGATGCCCTGGAAGACATAGCCGATCCTTCTCCGCAGGCTTACCGGATCGCTGCCCGCGATCACTTCGCCTTCTACCCGCACGGTGCCGCCGGTGGGGTCTGCGAGGCGATTGACGAGCCTGAGCAGGGTTGTCTTTCCCGAGCCGGAGGGCCCTACGATCGCCAGGAATTCACCGCGCCCGATTTCGAGCGAGACGTCGTCGAGCGCCGCCCTGCTTGTGCCGGGGAAGCGCTGAACAACGCGCGTGAGCGCAATCACATTCTCCTTCATCGATTTAACCATAGGCCCGGAGGCGGACTGGCGAAACCGGCATTGGTTCTCGACAATGGGGCATGCGGGGTGGCAAATTAGTTTGGACGCCTACAATCTGGGCAAAAACAACAGGCAAAGCCTGGCAGGGAGAGAGTTGATGCAGAATGTCGCGATGAAAATCGGCGGTCGTGATGCCGGTTCCGCGGATGGCCGCACCTACGACAAGAAGAATCCCTTCACCGGCGAACTGATCGCGCGGGTGGCGGATGCGGGGCCGCTCGATGCGGTCGCTGCGGTGGGTGCTGCGGCTGCTGCTTTCAAGGAATGGTCGAAGACCCCGCTCTCGAAGCGCCGCGAGATTCTCTGGAAGGCCGCCGACCTGCTCGCGGCCCGCGCGCAGGAGGTTGCCAAGACCATGACCGCCGAAACCGGCGGCACCTTCGGCTGGGGCATGTTCAACACTTTCTTTGCGGCGTCGATCCTGCGCGAAGCGGCGGCTTCGGTGTCGCAGATCACCGGCGAAGTGATCCCCTCCGATCATCCGGGCAAGATCGCGATGGCCGTGCGCCAGCCGGTCGGCGTCGTGCTCGGCATTGCGCCGTGGAACGCGCCGATGATCCTCGGCGTGCGTTCGGTTGCGATGCCGCTTGCCTGCGGCAATACGGTGGTGATGAAGGCCTCCGAGGAAACGCCGGGCACGCACCGCATCATCGGTGAAGTGCTGGAAGAAGCCGGCGTTCCGGCGGGCGCGATCAATATCCTCACGACTTCGCGGGAAGGCGCGGGTGCCGCGGTAGACGCGATGATCGCCGACCCGCGCGTCAAGCGCATCAACTTCACCGGCTCGACGCATGTCGGAAAAATCATCGCGCAGAGTGCGGCGCGTTTCCTGAAACCCGTGCTGCTCGAACTTGGCGGCAAGGCGCCGCAGGTCGTGCTTGACGACGCCAATCTCGACGATGCGGCGGCGGCGGCGAATTTCGGCGCCTTCATGCATCAGGGTCAGATCTGCATGTCGACCGAGCGGCTGATCGTGCAGAAGCCGGTAATGGACGAGTTCGCCAAGAAGCTTGTTGCGAAAGCGCAAGGCTTGCGCATCGGCGATCCCGCCAACCCGGAAACCCAGATCGGCTGCCTTGTCTCGGATCGCTCGGTGAAGCGGGTGCATGATCTGGTGAAGGATGCGGTCGACCGCGGCGCGCGGGTACTCACCGGCGGCGAGCCGAACGGCATGCTGTTCCCGCCGACGGTGATCGACCGCGTTACCCCGGAAATGCGGATCTACCGCGAGGAGTCGTTCGGCCCGGTCGTGATCGTGGTGCCCGCGACGGACGATGAGGAAGCTATCCGGCTTGCGAACGACACCGAGTTCGGGCTTTCCGCTTCCGTGTTCTCCGGTAATGTCGACCGCGCCTATGCAGTCGCTTCGCGGATCGAAAGCGGCATCTGCCATATCAACTCGGCGACGGTGTCGGACGAACCGCAGATGCCGTTCGGCGGGGTGAAAGATTCCGGTTACGGCCGTTTTGGTGGCCGCGCAGGAATCAACGAGTTTACGGAATTGCGCTGGATGACGATCCAGACCGGCCACGCGCATTATCCGATCTGATTTCCGTCATGCCTTTCGGGAAACAAGCTTCGGCTTGCTTCTCCGTGGAGGCGACTGTTTTCAGAGCCTCATCCCGATAAGCGCGGCGCGCGTGCTTCAACGGATGAGGTTCCTGATTCAGTGCGGCAGGTATTGCGAGACGTATTTCAGTAGTCCCCAGCCGGGTGCGAGCAGCACGAAGCCCCAGACGATCGCCGAAGTTACGTTCGCAAGCTGAAACTTCCACTGCGGAACGGCAAAGATCCCTGCCGCAAGCGGCACGAAGGCGCGCAGCGGTCCCGAAAAGCGGCCGATGAATACGCCCATCGCTCCCCATTTTCGCATGAAGTCGTCCGCGCGCTTGGTGAATTCCGGGTACTTCGAAAGCGGCCAATGGTGATGCGCGCTTTCCTTGAAGTAGAAACCTACGGCGTAGGAAAGCCAGTCCCCGAGAATTGCGCCGATGACGGCACCCCACCAGATCGGCCAGAAGTCGATCCCGGCGGTGCCGATCAATGCGCCGATGCCGACGAGCATCACGGTCGCCGGCACGAAGAAGGAAACTACCGCCAGCGATTCCGCGAAGCACAACAGGGCGACGATGAACGGCGCCCAGCCCTGGTTCGCCTTGACGAAGGCGATGACGTCGGCGCTCAGCGTATGAAGGAAGGACATGGGAATGGGTTCTCGTTCGTTCCGTCTCTTTCACATAACCGCGATGCAATGAAAATGGCTCGCCCGCGCTTTCGGAAAAGCGCTATGGTTCGGCCGCAATGAATATTCTTTCCATCCAGTCACACGTCGCCTACGGCCATGTCGGAAATGCGTCGGCCACGTTCCCCCTGCAACGGCTGGGTGCGGAAGTCTGGCCGGTCCATACCGTGCAGTTTTCCAACCATACCGGCTATGGCGCCTGGCGGGGTCAGGTGTTCGGGGCCGACCTGATCCGCGACGTGGTGACCGGGATCGGCGAGCGCGGCGTTCTCTCGAAATGCGACGGGGTGCTGTCCGGCTACATGGGTGACGCCGGCACCGGCGAGGCAATCCTGGAAGCGGTGGCGAAAGTAAAAGCCGCGAACGGGCTGGCCCAATATTGCTGCGATCCGGTGATCGGCGACGTTGGCCGGGGGGTGTTCGTGCGCCCCGGAATACCCGAGTTCATGCGCGACCGCGCGATCCGTGCCGCGGATGTCGTCACGCCGAACCAGTTCGAGCTCGACTTTCTGTCCGGCATGAAGACGCAGACGCTTGCGGCCGCGCTTGCCGCGACCGATGCCGTTCATGCCGCCGGCCCTTCGACCGTGCTTGTGACCAGCCTGCATCTCGACGATACCCCGAAGGATGCGATCGACCTGCTGGCATCGGGGCCGGATGGGAAATTCCGGCTGCGCACGCCTCTTCTCGATATTTCCGTGAACGGTGCAGGGGATGCGATCGCCGCGCTGTTCTTCTTCCATCTTCTGAAAACGAAATCTTCCGCCGAAGCGCTTTCCATTGCTGCGTCTTCGATCTTCGGCCTGATGAAGCGGACGCGGGAGGCAAATTCGCGGGAGATTTTGCTGATCGAAGCGCAGGAAGAATTCGTAACGCCTTCGCAGCGTTTCCAGCCCGAAAAAATATAAGCGGAGAAGTTCATGTCGCGCGCCGAATTCGTCAATCGCTACAAGGTCACGGACGGCCGGAAGTTCAGGCTTTCCGACTATGATCCGAAGGATGACGGCGGTCTCGACATCGACAAAGGCGAGGCGCGCGAGCGCCTCAAGGACGACATCGAGTCGCTTTCCGAGTTGCAGGAAAAGCTCTACGCGCAGAACCGCTGGTCGGTGCTTCTGATTTTCCAGGCGATGGATGCCGCCGGCAAGGACAGCGCGATCGAGCACGTCATGTCCGGGATCAATCCGCAGGGATGCCAGGTCCATTCCTTCAAAACGCCGACGGCGATCGAGCTTGACCACGACTGGATGTGGCGCACGAACTGTGCGCTGCCCGAGCGCGGCCGCATCGGCGTATTCAATCGCTCCTACTACGAGGAAGTGCTGATCGTTCGCGTGCATCCCGAAATTCTCGGCAAGCAGCAGCTTCCGCATGAACTGGTGACGAAGAATATCTGGGAAGAGCGTTTCGAGGATATTCGTAACTTCGAGCGCTATCTCGCGCGCAACGGCACGCTGATCCTGAAGTTCTTTCTCAATCTGTCGAAGCAGGAACAGAAGAAGCGGTTCCTCGACCGCATCGACGAGCCGGAGAAGAACTGGAAATTCAACGCCGGCGACGTGGCGGAGCGCATGCTCTGGGACAAATACATGAACGCCTATGAGGAGACGATCCGCAATACCGCCGACGAGCACGCGCCGTGGTACGTCGTCCCGGCCGACAAAAAATGGTACACGCGTCTCGTCGTCGCGGCCGCGATCGACGAGGCCATGCAAAGCCTGAACCTTCAGTTTCCGAAGGTCGATGGCGCGGGACTGGAAGAACTGAAGAAGTCCCGTGAGCTTCTCATGAAAGAGAAGTGATCGCCTCTAGCGATAACCGTATTTGCGTTTGACGGTCTGCAATTCGCGGTTCGCGGAAGCGGCATCGCCGGAAGCGCAGACCGCCCGCACCGGGCCGAGATCGGTCACGATCCGCGGATACACGCTCTTGTCGAGCGAGCCGGTGCCGACATCGGCCGAGATCACGCGCTGAAACTGGTTGATCGGCTGCGCGCATTGCGCGGGCCCGGCGGCATCCTGCAGGGTCGGAGTATCCGGGTCGGGCGCTACCTGCTGCTGCGGAGGCGGCGTCGGCGAACTCGCGCAGGCCGCGCAAAGGAGCAGGAGAGGCAGGCTGAAGAGCGAAAGTTTCATTCCGGATGCCTTGTTGCTTTCCGAGAAGGTGTAACGGAAGTCTCCTTGCGGCAATATTAAGCAAGAGGTCGCACTTGAAGTGCGACCTCTGCCAAACGTCGATTACTTACACTTTGCGAGGCATTGCTGCGCCCTGCTGCCGCACTGGCTCTTGTTGCCGGTGCGCTTGAGGCAGGACTGCTCCTCGGTGTTGCATTTGTTGCGGCATGTCGCCTGGGCGTTGGCTTCTCCCGAACCGATGACGGGCATGAAACTGAAGGCGAGGAGAGCGGCAAAGATCAGGCGCATAGCAGTATCCTTTAGCTGAATCGGACTTGCAATTTAACGCGCACGCCGCGTCGTTCAACGCAAAGTCGCGTGTGCGTCAGGAACGACAAGACCGCTGACCTTTTTCGCGCTGCGCAAAGTTGCGGCTTGCCTCGTAGGGGGAGGGCCGGTAGAAGCACCCCGTCCGCTTACGGGTTGCTAACCGCAATGCGCCAAGCTTGAGACGAGCGAATCGAGAGCCAAACCTGACGCCATGACGACGTTCCACGATATGCGTCTTGCGACCCGGATCGAAGCGATCCCGGGCAGCGCTCTCCTTCTGGGTCTCCTTCTTCTTCGCCGCCCCTGAGGCCGGCTGGGCGCATGCGCCTTGGCACTCAGGGGAATGAGCAGAACGAAACCCCGGAGCGCCCTAAAGCGGCGCAGAGTCTAGAAGGACAAAGCCATGAATAATCCCGATCATTCCGCGCCGAAGGGCAGCGAAAAAGACCGCGTATTGATTTTCGATACGACATTGCGCGACGGCGAACAGTGCCCCGGCGCCTCGATGACGTTCGAGGAGAAGCTCGAGGTTGCCGAACTGCTCGACGACATGGGCGTCGACATCATCGAAGCGGGCTTTCCGATCGCAAGCCAGGGCGATTTCGAATCCGTTGCCGAGATCGCGAAGCGTTCGAAGAATTCGATCATCGCCGGGCTCTCGCGCGCGGCATTCAACGATATCGACCGTTGCGCGGAAGCCGTGAAGCATGCGCGGCGCCCGCGCATCCACACGTTCCTGTCCACGTCGCCGGTTCACATGAAGTACAAGCTTCAGAAGGAGCCGGACGAAGTCTATCAGATGGTGATCGCGCAGGTGACGCGCGCCCGCAACCATGTCGACGACGTCGAGTGGTCGGCGGAAGACGGCACGCGCACGGAAATCGACTTCCTGTGCCGCTGCGTCGAGGCGGCGATCAAGGCCGGCGCCACGACGATCAACATCCCTGATACGGTCGGCTACACGACGCCTGCCGAATATGCGCAGCTGTTCAGGACGGTGCGCGAGCGCGTGCCGAACTCCGACAAGGCGCGTTTCTCGGTGCATTGCCATGACGATCTCGGCATGGCGGTCGCCAATTCGATCGCCGGCTGCGAAGGCGGCGCGCGGCAGATCGAGTGCACCATCAACGGCATCGGCGAGCGCGCGGGCAATGCCTCGCTCGAGGAAGTCGTCATGGCGCTTCGCACGCGTGCCGACATCTATCCGTACTGGAACAACAT
>JAEZFA010000056.1 GCA_023417665.1 Pseudomonadota bacterium
GGCCTCCGGCGTGACAGGCCGGCGCTCTAACCAACTGAGCTACGCCCCCGAAGGGAGAGTGGACCGGATAAAGACCGTCACCCCTTTAGTCAAGGCGCTTTACGGAACGTGGATTGCAAAAAACCCCTGAAAACAGCCACTTCCTCGTAGTCGGGTGAATACGAATCGTCTAAACGCCAGAAATTGCAATGTTCCTACGCCGCTTGATGACAAAGGAGCTCATCCATGGCTGAGAAGAAGCCGGCAACCCCCGCGACGCATACCCTGAAGCATCTTGCGGCCCAGATCGCCGAAGAACACGAGCTTTCGAAAAAGCAGGGCGAAGCGATCCTCAACGATCTCGTCACCCTGATCACCAAGCTGCTCAAGAAGGGCGATCGCGTTCGCCTGAGCGGCCTCGGCATCCTGCAGGTCCGCAAGCGCGCCGCCCGCATGGGCCGCAACCCGGCGACCGGCGAACAGATTCAGATCAAGGCTTCCAAGAAGGTCGCCTTCCGCGCCGCCAAGGAACTGAAGGAATCGATCTAAGCTTCCTGTTCCTTAAAGACGGACGTCTTCAAGCGGCGGCGTGCGCAAGCACGTCGCCGTTATCGTTTGCGGCGTCGGGATTACGGCTTGGTCCAGGCCCCTTCCGACGTATCCCACCACTCCCCGGCAAGCAGACCGGCGAGCGTCTCCGCCTCGATCTGAATAAGGATTCCTTCCGGCGGCCCGGCATACAACGAGAGCGGCGTGAGATTGAGCCGCGAGCCGGCGCGTTCGTCCGCGACCTCGCCCGAGATAAGCGGTCCCCAGATCATCGCTCGTCCGGTTTCGCCCGGCCGTTCAGGCGCAATCAGCGTAACCGCCAGAAAATTCTCGGTGAGGCCGAGCCCCGGAAACAGCCGCGAGTCGCGTTTCATCCGGGCTTTCAGTTCGCCGGTCTTCGCATCCCATTCGGTGCCGGTCACGGTTGCGCCGATGTGCTTTGCGATCGCCGCCGAGAACTCGGCCGCCGCCTTTGCGCGATCCACGACGCCCTTTTTGACCCAACGGCCGTCGCTGATGCGCACCGTCGGCGATCCGGAAAAGGGGCTGGTCCAGCCCGCACTTGCGACGAAGGAGAGCTTTCGCAGCTTTGCCACCAGCCCCAGCGCTTCGTCGGGCGGCGTAGTCATGCGCAGATATTCGAAGCCCGAACGCAGCACCGAACATTTGTCGATCGCGCCGGATACCAGATCGATCCGGACGTTCTCGCCGCGCAGCACGTCCAGCAACTGCGCCAGCGTGCCCTTGTTGAACTTGACCGCCACCGTATTCGGTGCGGCGGCTTCGTCGTAAATTCCCGGCTGCTCGACAATATTCAGCAGCGGCATCTCTTCTTCGACATTCTTCGCGTAAGCCGGCTCGTTCGAGAGCGAGAAAGTCTTGCCGCCGACGGTGATCGTGCCGCTGAAAACCTTACTCTCGCCCGCACCCGCGTTGCGCCGTTCGAACGACACGGCGACCTGCCGCTTCCCTTCGCTGGAGGCCGCCGAACCCTGATAGCGGTTGCCCTCGATCTTGAGTGGAATCAGCACGCGGTCGTAGGTGCCGAGCGTCACCACGCCGTTGCTTGTGTCGACGTCGCTTGCAAAACACAGGTCAAGCGTCGCCTTCTCGATCTTGGCGCCGCTGTGTTCTTCGATGAGCCGCAGGTCCGAGGTTGTACGCTCGCCGAGATCGACAAGCAGCGAATAGAAGCTCTGCTCCTGTGCCTGCGCGATTCCCGCGAGCAGCGGCAGCACGAAAGCAGCGGTCCATACGGCGGGGCGCATGCGGCATCTCCTCATTTCATGAGAAAGAAGCCACAACGCGCCCGCAAAGGAAACTCACGAAAAAGGAAACCCGGGAATGAGCGCCGGCCAGCAACGCATCGAGGACGGGAATGGTGCGCGCTGACGGGCTCGAACCGCCGACCCTCTCGGTGTAAACGAGATGCTCTACCAGCTGAGCTAAGCGCGCTTTGGCAGGGCGCCCGTTTACGACGCGCGCCCGTCCCGATCAACCGTCCGTCCGCTCAGCGATTGACGGCGTCCTTGAGCCCCTTGCCGGCGGAGAATTTCGGCGCCTTCGACGCCGGAATGTGGACCGCCTCGCCGGTGCGCGGGTTGCGGCCCTCGCGGGCGGCCCGGTCCGCCACGGTGAAGGTGCCGAAGCCGACGATCTTCACTTCGTCACCGGCTTTCAGCGCCTTGGTGATCAGGTCGAACGTCGCCTCGACCGCCGCGGTCGCCTGAATGCGGGTTAGATTCGAGACTTCGGACACCTGGACGATCAGATCGTTCTTGGTCATTTCGAGCTTCCTTCCCTCGGATTGTGGTCTTCCGGACTCCCCATGCCGGTAATCTGGTGAGGTTCGGTGATTTCCACCGGAATGCAAGCAAAGGTAGCGGTTCTGGCCCCGATTTTCACCGGGAAAGCCAAAAATAGCGCGCCCGCGGGCAGGTTTTCCTGTCCGCGGGCGCTTTTTCCGCAAGTTCCGCTCAGTGCGCGATCACAGAGGACGAATCGTCCTCCTTGCCGACCGGCTTGGCACTGGCGGCTTCCGCCGCCTCGTCCCACTCGATCGGCTCGGGCTTGCGGACCAGCGCTTGCGCGAGCACCTCGTCCATCCGCGATACCGGCACGATCTCGAGCCCGCCTTTGATCTGATCCGAAATCTCGGTCAGGTCCTTCGCGTTCTCTTCCGGGATCAGCACCTTCTTGATGCCGCCGCGGTGGGCCGCAAGGAGCTTCTCCTTGAGGCCGCCGATCGGCAGCACCCGTCCGCGCAGCGTGATCTCGCCGGTCATGGCGACGTCGCGGCGAACCGGAATGCCGGTCATCACCGAAACGATGGCCGTGACCATCGCGACACCCGCCGACGGTCCGTCCTTCGGGGTTGCACCCTCGGGAACGTGGACGTGGATGTCCCGCTTCTCGAACAACGGCGGCTTGATGCCGAAGTCGATTGCGCGCGAGCGGACGTAAGACGCCGCAGCCGAGATCGACTCCTTCATCACGTCACGCAGGTTGCCGGTGACCGTCATCTTGCCCTTCCCGGGCATCATCAGGCCTTCGATCGTGAGCAGTTCGCCGCCGACTTCCGTCCAGGCGAGACCGGTCACGACACCGGTCATGTCCTCGCGCTCCGCCTCGCCGTAGCGATACTTGGGCACGCCGAGATAGGTCTCGAGGTTGTCGGCCGTGACCGAAACCTTGTCCTTGTTCTCGGTGATCAGCTCCTTCACGCCCTTGCGGATAACGGTCGCAAGTTCGCGCTCGAGCGAACGCACGCCCGCTTCGCGGGTGTAGCGGCGGATCACGGTGAGCAGCGCATCTTCGCTGATCGACCACTCTTCCGGCTTCAGCCCGTGCTTGGCGGTCACCTCGGGAATGAGGTGGCGGCGCGCGATCTCGACCTTCTCGTTCTCGGTGTAACCCGCGATGCGGATCACCTCCATACGATCGAGCAGTGCCGGCGGGATGTTGAGCGTATTCGCCGTGGTCACGAACATCACGTTCGAGAGGTCGTAGTCGACCTCCAGATAGTGGTCCGCGAACGTCGAGTTCTGCTCCGGATCCAGCACTTCGAGCAGCGCCGATGAAGGATCGCCGCGGAAGTCCGCGCCCATCTTGTCGATCTCGTCGAGCAGGAAGAGCGGGTTGGACTTCTTCGCCTTCTTCATCGACTGGATGATCTTGCCGGGCATGGAGCCGATATAGGTCCGGCGATGGCCGCGGATTTCGGCTTCGTCACGCACGCCGCCGAGCGACACGCGCACGAATTCGCGGCCGGTCGCCTTCGCGATCGACTTGCCGAGCGAGGTCTTGCCGACGCCGGGAGCGCCGACAAGGCACAGGATCGGGCCGGAGAGCTTGTTCGCGCGCTGCTGGACCGCAAGGTACTCGACGATGCGTTCCTTGACCTTGTCGAGGCCGTAGTGATCGGCATCGAGAATGTCCTGCGCGAACTTCAGATCCTTCTTGATCTTGCTCTTGTTGTTCCAGGGGATCGACAACAGCCAGTCGAGATAGTTGCGGACCACGGTCGCTTCCGCGGACATCGGCGACATCTGGCGGAGCTTCTTGAGCTCGTGGTTCGCCTTGTCGCGCGCTTCCTTGGTGAGCTTGGTGCGCTTGATCTTCTCCTCGAGCTCCTGAAGTTCGTCCTTGCCGTCCTCGTCGCCGAGTTCCTTCTGGATCGCCTTCATCTGCTCGTTGAGGTAGTACTCGCGCTGGGTCTTCTCCATCTGGCGCTTGACGCGCGTGCGGATGCGCTTCTCGACCTGCAAGACCGAGATTTCGCTTTCCATCAGCGCAAGCGCCTTCTCGAGCCGCGCAGCCACGCTCGTCAGTTCAAGCACCGCCTGCTTGTCGGCGATCTTGACCGCGAGATGCGAAGCCACGGTATCGGCGAGCTTGGAGTGGTCGTCGATCTGCGAGACCACGCCGACGACTTCCGGCGACACCTTCTTGTTCAGCTTCACGTAGTTCTCGAACTCGTTGACGACCGAGCGCGCAAGCGCCTCGACCTCGACGTGCTCGTCCTCTTCGGCAGGCAACGTGGTCGCTGCCGCCTCGAAATATTCCGGGCGGTCGGTGTAGTTCGAGATATTCGCGCGCTCGATGCCTTCGACCAGCACCTTCACGGTGCCGTCGGGCAGCTTCAGCAGCTGCAGCACGGACGCGAGCGTGCCGACCTTGAAAATGGCGTCGGCCTTGGGCTCGTCGTCGCTCGCATTCATCTGCGTCGCGAGGAGAATGTAGG
>JAEZFA010000133.1 GCA_023417665.1 Pseudomonadota bacterium
CTGTTGTCGGCGGTCTCGGCGCCCGGTGCGTTCTTCTTCACCGATTCGATGCAGTTCTGCGCGCTCGACTTGCTCTTGTAGCCTTCGCTGGAGAGCATGGTTTCCCCGTTCGGCGCCTTGAAGCGCACGCGGAATTCGCCCGCCTTGTCCTTATAGATTTCGAACTTGTACGCCATGACTGGCCTCCCTCGCTGTTATGTCGGGAAGCCATCATTGCGATTCACGCGCCGAGATCAAGTTTTTCGGTTCGCGCGCGGCTCAATATTTCCGCTTCCGCGCCGAAACACCTTTGCGCTTGTTGTGCGTGCGGGCTTTTGCGGCATTTGCGGCCTTGCGCGATTTCTTTGCCTTGGTTCGCTTGACCGATGTCTTTGCGGTGGAAGACTTCGCGGTCTTCTTCTTGCGCTTCGCAGAAGCACTCGCGCGGCCCGAACCGGATTTCTTGCCGCCGCCGCTGTCTTTATTCACGGTGGCCCAGGCGCGGCGCTCGGCTTCCTTCTCGGACACGCCGCGTTCCTCGTAGCCTTCCTCGATATGCGCGGCCTTGCGCTTCTGCTTGTCGGTGTAGGAGGACTTGTCGCCTCTTGGCATCCGCCATCTCCCTTGAAATTGCCCGCTCCCGCGGCGCGAACGCGGCGTTTCGCCCTTGGTTCCGCAATCTGCGGAACAATGATTTCGCTCCGCCGTTTTCCCTGCAAGCGGAGGGCATCCCGCATTTTTCAAGGAGGACAAAATGGCTACAGCAGCACCGCGTGCAATGAGCGGAACCGCGCAGACCAAGCTGACCCACGACCTGATCGAGAGCGACCGCGTGGTCGGCACGAATGTCTATCGTTCGGACGGCACCAAGATCGGCTCGATCGAGCGCGTGATGATCGACAAGTATTCGGGGCAGGCGGCCTATGCCGTGATGAGCTTCGGCGGCTTCCTGGGCCTCGGCCACGATCACTACCCGATCCCCTGGGCCAAGCTCGACTACAACCCCGATCTCGGCGGCTATGAAGTGAACATCACCGACGAAGAGCTCAAGGCCGCGCCGCACTTCGACCCGGGCAAGGAATATTCCTGGGACACGGTGCAGGGCCAGAAGATCTACGGCCACTACGGCGTGCCGACCTACTGGGCCTGATGCTTGCGGCGCGCGAACCGTTAATGCCGCCCCCACCCTTGATCCCTCCCCCGCTCGCGGGGGAGGGAAGCGAGCACAGCGAGCGGGTGGGGGTAGTTCTCGGAAATTAAAACGCCCCGCGAAAGCGGCGGGTTTGGCTTTGCTACTTTTTCAAGACTTTGCGTAACAATGCGGTAAGTTCATCAGTGTCGAGGAAGTAATTGGGAAACGCCTTTCTAAGCGCTTTTACTGAGTTTACAGTAACCAATACAACATTCTCCGAACCATCCTTAGCTGCGGTTTCCAGCCTCGTATAATCAGCGTTAGCTTTTTCTGATTCTTGCTGGCGATATCCGTTTACAAAAACGCGGTTCTGCTCGTAGTTGTATCGAAGTAAAAAGTACTTCGACCGCTTCAATTCTTTCGCTGTCTCGCTCCATTTGACGGTTGCTCGATAAGCGTCGAGCGTTTTAACCGCACGCAGTTTTTTGTCGAGCGCTATGATTTCCTTATGTCGCTCTTGTTCTCCACTTGGAGTATTTGGGATTAAGGGAGTTTTCTCGATGGCTGCAATCTCAGAGCTCAATAAAGAGAATAGGCGCAGCCAATCTTGGTCTCCCATGCTCGCCTTGAGAGCTTGTCGCGTAAAGATGCCAACCGCTTCTACTGCGGTTGCCCAAGCATGCTGCATCTTCGTCCGCAACTGAACTTCAATCCGAAGTTTGTCCCAGGCATCATTTTGATTCGGAAGACCTTTGTATTCGTAGATTAAGTGATGGCTCCGGTAGCCATCAGGCTTGGGATTAGCGATATAATCCTTCTCGCTGCGAAATACGTGAGCAAATGTGCTATTTTTGTACGCGGCAACCATTCGGTTTACGTTCCGAATTGAGCTGACCACAGCTCGGCATCCTCCGATGTCTTGCATCTGCGATAGTTGCATAGATGCGCGACGATTGAGTTTAACGTTTATAGACTCAAGTCGTTTGATGCGTTGCGCAACGAGGGCGTTTTGCTCGACCGATTTTACTTTTCTTCGCAGATTAATTCGAAAATTGAGCAGCGGATAACTGTGCGAAGATCGCCAGTTGTTAATTACGTCGAGAGCCCAGTCCAGTTGATCCGGCGTAGAGTTGGGGTTGCACAGCACGAAGCCAGCTTTATCGACCTGATTGCGTGAGTATTCAGGTACAGCCCAACTTGACATGGCCGCCTACCCATCCACCTTCAGCGCCGCAATGAACGCTTCCTGCGGAATGTCGACCTTACCGTACTGGCGCATTTTCTTTTTGCCCTCTTTCTGCTTCTCGAGGAGCTTGCGCTTGCGGGTGGCGTCGCCGCCGTAGCACTTTGCCGTCACGTCTTTCCTCAGCGCGCGCACGGTTTCGCGCGCGATCACCTTGCCGCCGATCGCGGCCTGGATCGGCACCTGGAACATGTGCGGCGGGATCAGTTCTTTGAGCTTCTCGCACATCGCGCGGCCGCGGCTTTCCGCGCGCGTGCGGTGCACGAGCATGGCCAGCGCATCCACCGGCTCGTTGTTCACGAGAATGGATAGCCGCACGAGGTCGCCGGGGCGGCGGTCTTCCATCTTGTAGTCGAACGAGGCATAGCCCTTGGAGATCGATTTCAGCCGGTCGTAGAAATCGAACACCACTTCGTTGAGCGGCAGTTCGTATTCGACCATGGCCCGCGCGCCGACATAGGAAAGATTCTTCTGGATGCCGCGCCGGTCCTGGCAGAGCTTGATGACCGAGCCGAGATATTCGTCGGGCGTCAGGATGGTCGCGCGAATCCACGGCTCGTGGATTTCCTCGATCTGCACCACGTCCGGCATGTCGACCGGGTTGTGCAACTCCATCACGTCGCCGTTCGTCATCCGGATTTCGTAAATCACCGACGGCGCGGTCGCGATCAGTTCGAGATCGAACTCGCGCGACAGACGCTCCTGAATGATTTCCAGGTGCAGAAGCCCGAGGAAGCCGCAGCGGAAACCAAAACCCAGCGCGGCACTCGTTTCCATCTCGAAGGAGAAGCTCGCATCGTTCAGGCGCAGCTTCGACATCGCCGCACGCAGCGCCTCGAAGTCCGCGGCATCGACCGGGAAGAGACCGCAGAACACCACCGGCTGCGCCGGGCGGAAGCCCGCGAGCGGCGTATCAACCGGCTTCCGGTCATCGGTGATGGTGTCGCCGACGCGCGTGTCCGCGACTTCCTTGATCGAGGCCGTGAAGAAGCCGATCTCGCCGGGGCCGAGTTCATCGACTTCCGTCTTCTTCGGATTGATGACACCGACGCGGTCGAGGTCGTAAGCCGCCTTCGCACCCATCATGCGGATGCGCTGGTTCTTCCGCATGGTGCCGTCGATCACGCGGACGAGCACCACGACGCCGAGATAGGCGTCGTACCAGCTATCCACAAGGAGCGCCTTTAACGGCGCATTGCGGTCGCCCTTTGGCGCAGGCAGTTTCTCGACGATGGCTTCGAGCACATCGGGCACGCCTTCGCCGGTCTTGGCCGAGATGCCGATCGCGCCCGAGGCGTCAATGCCGATCACTTCCTCGATCTGCGCCTTCACCTTCTCGGGCTCTGCCGCGGGCAGGTCGATCTTGTTCAGGACCGGCACGATCTCGTGATTGTTGTCGATGGCCTGATAGACGTTGGCGAGCGTCTGCGCTTCCACGCCTTGTGACGCGTCAACGACGAGGAGCGAGCCCTCGCAGGCGGCGAGCGAGCGGTTCACCTCATAGGCGAAGTCGACGTGACCGGGCGTGTCGATCAGGTTCAGGACGTAGGTCTGGCCGTTCTTGGCCTTGTAGTTGAGGCGCACGGTCTGCGCCTTGATGGTGATGCCGCGCTCGCGCTCGATGTCCATGTTGTCGAGCACTTGCTCCTTGCCGGCCATCTCGCGCGCGTCGAGCCCGCCGGTCATCTGGATGAGGCGGTCGGCCAGCGTGGACTTGCCATGGTCGATATGGGCGACGATGGAGAAGTTGCGGATGTTCTTGAGCGGCGTGGTCATGGGGCCGGGCTTTACCAGCCTGACCGACGGGCGACAAGCGCGGCGACCAGCATGGTGCGGCTTCGGACGCAAGGTCGCGCGGCCCTCTGGCAGGCGCAGCCGACAGTCGCTATGTTCTCCTGCTCGGCGCCTCGACGGAGGCGCGCGGACTTCTCTGGGGGACATTGCGTGGGCATAGCGGCACCGATTGCGCCGGATC
>JAEZFA010000152.1 GCA_023417665.1 Pseudomonadota bacterium
CGCTCGCAGGGACACCCGCGCACGAGCTCGGAAAAGTTGCAATTGAGGCGGCGCTTTCGCGCGCCGGCGTGGAACCGGGACAAGTTTCGGAACTCATCTTCGGTCAGGTGCTGACCGCCGCGCAGGGCATGAACCCCGCGCGTCAGGCTTCGAAAGCGGCGGGCCTTCCGAACGAGACGCCGGCATGGCTCGTCAATCAGGTCTGCGGCTCGGGACTGCGCACCGTTGCGCTCGGCTATCAGTCGATCATGAACGGCGACAGCGAGATCGTCGTCGCCGGTGGGCAGGAGTCGATGTCGAACTCGGTGCACGCCGCGCATCTGCGCGCCGGACATCGCATGGGCGATGTGAAGTTCATCGACACCATGATCAAGGACGGCCTGTGGGACGTCTTCAACGGCTATCACATGGGCGGCACCGCGGAGAACGTCGCCAAGCAGTGGCAGATCACGCGCGAGATGCAGGATGAATTCGCGGTCGCCTCGCAGAACAAGGCCGAGGCGGCGAAGAAGGCCGGTAAGTTCAAGGACGAAATCGTGCCGGTGACGATCGCTTCCAAGAAAGGCGACATCGTATTCGATACCGACGAATACATCCGCGATGGCGCGACGCTGGACGCGATGAAGAAGCTGAAGCCCGCCTTCGACAAGGAAGGCACGGTGACCGCGGCCAATGCCTCGGGCATCAACGACGGTGCTGCCGCGCTCGTGCTGATGCGCGAGAGCGAGGCCAGGAAGCAGAACAAGAAGATCCTCGCCCGCATCGCTTCCTGGGCCCAGGCCGGCGTCGATCCCTCGATCATGGGCACCGGTCCGATCCCGGCTTCGCGCGCCGCGTTGAAGAAGGCCGGCTGGAGCGCGCAGGACCTCGATCTCGTCGAAGCCAACGAAGCTTTTGCCGCGCAGGCCTGTGCGGTGAACCGCGACATGGGCTGGGATACCGCCAAGGTCAACGTGAACGGCGGCGCGATCGCCATCGGTCATCCGATCGGGGCTTCCGGCGCGCGGGTGCTGGTAACGCTCCTGCATGAAATGGAGCGTCGCGGCGCGAAGAAGGGCCTTTCGACCCTTTGCATCGGCGGCGGCATGGGGATTGCCCTCTGCGTCGAACGCCAGTGAGACGCAGCATGCAGGAAAGCGTCGAGCGCCAGTGAGACGCACCCAGCGGGTCGGCGTGGAGCGCGATTGATCCGCGGCATTCGGATCAATTTCCGCTTCGGTCGAAAAAATCGTGATGCCCGGGCTTGTTCCGGGCATCGTCGTCTTCAAGAATGGTAGCGGAATAAGACAAGCGCGGCCGGGAACCAGCCCGGCCATAATTTTCCAGGGAAGGGATTGAACATGGCACGCGTTGCGTTGGTTTCAGGCGGTACCCGCGGAATTGGGGCTGCCATTGCGAAAGCGTTGAAGGCGGCGGGCTACACGGTTGCGGCGAACTATGCCGGCAACGACGAGGCGGCCGCGAAATTCAAGGCGGAGACGGGCATCAATGTTTACAAGTGGGACGTGAGCTCGTTCGAGGCCTGCTCCGAAGGCATCAAGAAGATCGAAGCCGATCTCGGTCCGGTGGATGTTCTCGTCAACAACGCCGGCATTACGCGCGACGCAATGCTTCACCGCATGACCGTCGATCAGTGGAATGCGGTGATTACCACCAACCTGAACTCGCTGTTCAACATGTGCCGTCCGGTGATCGAGGGCATGCGTGCGCGCAAGTTCGGACGCATCATCAACATATCGTCGATCAACGGCCAGAAGGGCCAGATGGGCCAGACCAACTACTCGGCGGCGAAGGCCGGCGACATCGGCTTCACCAAGGCGCTGGCGCAGGAATCGGCGAAGGCCGGCATTACCGTGAACGCGATCTGCCCGGGCTACATCAATACCGAGATGGTGCAGGCGGTGCCGAAGGACGTGCTCGAGAAAAACATCCTGCCGAACATTCCGGTCGGCCGTCTCGGCGAGCCGGAAGAAATCGCGCGCTGTGTCGTGTTCCTCGCATCCGACGATGCGGGCTTCATCACCGGCTCGACGATGACCGTGAACGGCGCGCAGTACATTACCTGATCGGCTTTCGTTGCACGGACGAAGCGCTCGTCATGGCCGGGACGGGACCGGGCATGACGAACCAGAACATGCGAATGCATTCAGCCTCATCACAAACGGCGGCGACGCTTACCGGCCTCGCCGCCGTTTTCATGTGGTCGTTCCTTTCGCTGCTCACGGTCGCGAGCGGCACGATGCCGCCATTTCAGCTGGCGGCGATCACCTTCGCGATCGGCGGCGCGATCGGCGTGCTGAGCTGGCCGTTTCGTCCAGGTGCCGCGCGCTCCTTGAAGCAATCGCCGATCGTGTGGCTCTTGGGCGTCGGCGGTCTATTCGGCTATCACGCGCTTTACTTTGCGGCGCTTCGGCTCGCGCCGCCTGCCGAGGCGCAGCTTTTCAATTATCTCTGGCCGCTCCTGATCGTGCTGTTCTCGGCGTTCCTGCCGAACGAGAAACTGAAAGCACATCACATTCTCGGCGTGTTGCTCGGGCTCGCGGGCACGCTCGTGCTGATTGCCGGCATGCGCGGCGTGGAAATCAGGCAGGAATATATCGTCGGCTATGCCTGTGCGCTGGGCGCGGCGCTTGCGTGGTCGAGCTATTCGGTGCTGTCGCGGCCCTTCCGGAACGTGCCGAGCGACGCGGTGGCCGGATTTTGTCTCGCGACGTCCGCGCTTTCGCTGGCCTGTCATTTGTTGTTCGAGCGGACGGTGTGGCCGGAAACGGCGTTGCAATGGCTTGCAATTCTCGCGCTCGGCATTTTTCCGGTCGGGCTTGCGTTCTATGCGTGGGATCGCGGCGTGAAGTTCGGCGACATTCGTGCGCTGGGTGCGGCGTCTTATGCGGCCCCCTTGCTCTCGACGATCCTGCTTGTGGTTTTCGGCTATGCGGAGCCGCGCTGGTCGCTCGGGCTCGCGGCAGTTCTGATTTCGCTCGGTGGTGTCGTCGCGGCGAAGGAGATGTTCGCAAAGACTAGGCGAGCGGCCCCGGACTCCAGTCTTTCCTAGCCAGCTCGAATCCCGCGAAATCGAATCCGGGCGCGACCGTGCATCCCACCAGCGTCCATTCGCCGAGGGTTTCCGCCGCCTGCCAGTTGCCTTGCGGGATCACGAATTGCGGTTGCTGGCCGTTTGCAATGTCGTTGCCGAGCGTGATGGATGCGGGCGGCGTGTGATCGCTCGCCGCGTAATGCAGCGCGAGCGGTGCGCCGGCGTAGTAGTGCCAGACTTCCGCGGCATCGACGCGGTGCCAGTGCGAGCGCTCGCCCTTCGCGAGCAGGAAGTAAATCAGGGTCGAAGCGGCGCGTCCGTCTACCATCCGCATGTCGCGGAACGTCTCGCGGAAATGGCCGCCCTCGGGATGCGGCTGCAGGCCGAGGACGGCGATGATTTCGCTTGCGGATTGTTGCGCGATGCTCATCCCTTGAAGTTGTTTTTCAGTTCGCGAAGTTGCGTGAAGACCGCACCCCCGTCCGCGCCTTTCATGCCGATCGCTTCCTGCACGGCGGGATTGTCGGCCCGCATGAAGGGATTGGTCGCGATCTCTTCTTCCATGGTTGACGGAACGGTCGGCTTGTCTTCGGCGCGCAGCGCTTCGATCTGCTTCAGGCGTTCTTTCAGCTGCGTGTTATTCGGATCGACCGTGACGGAGAACTTCGCATTGCCGAGCGTATATTCATGGCCGCAATAAATCTGCGTCTCCGGCGGCAGTTCGCGCAGCTTCAGGAGCGACTGCCACAAAACTTCCGCGGGCCGTTCGAAGGGGCGGCCGCAGCCCAGCGCGAATAGCGTGTCGCCGGCAAACAGCAGCCCTTCCTTCGCGAAATGATAGACGATGTGGCCGGCCGTATGTCCAGGCGTGTCGATCACGTCGGCGCGCAGCGGACCCACTTCCGCGACATCGAGATGGCCGAGCTTGATCGAGATGTCGGGAATCTTGTCGGCTTCGGCGCGCGGTCCATAAACCGGAACCGGAAACTTCGCGCGGATTTCCTTGATCCCCTGCACGTGATCGGGGTGATAATGCGTAATGAGAATGTGGGTGAGCGCCCAGCCTTCCTGCTCGAGCGCAGCCAGGATCGGGGCTGCCTCCGGCGCATCGATCAGCGCGGTGGTCTGCGAGTCCGCGTGATGCACCAGCACTGCATAATTGTCGCTCAAACAGGGGATGAGGCGAACTTCAACCGCCATAACTTGCTCCGCTTTTCTGGATTTAAGGCCAAGGTAATCGTCTCACCTGACCGCCGCAAGGCGCCTTCCGGCCGCAGCGGCGCAAGGCTAAGCTTGCGGGGCAACGCGAAGCAGAGCCGTCATGTTCCTCGACGTCGTTGATCTACGCTCGTTCTATGCCCAGCCGCTCGGCGTCATGACGCGCCGTCTGCTCGGCCGCGCGATCCGCGAGCGCTGGCCGGAAGCGCATGGCGGCTCGATCGTCGGTCTCGGCTATTCGACGCCCTATCTCGGACTGTTTCGCGCCGACGGCGAGCGAACTTTTGCATTCATGCCGGGTGCGCAGGGCGTCGTGAAGTGGCCATCCGCTTCCGCCACGCTTTCCTCGCTGGTTTCGGAAACGGCGATGCCGCTGCGCGACGCCATGATCGACCGCGTGCTCGCGGTGCATGCGCTGGAAATGACGCCGCATCCCGCCGACATGCTGCGCGAGGTCTGGCGCGTCCTTGCACCCGGGGGAAAGCTGCTTCTCGTCGTGCCGAACCGCGCAGGCCCCTGGACGCGGATGGACACGACGCCGTTCGGGCAGGGGCGTCCGTTCTCGCGCACGCAACTCGTCTCGCTTTTGCGTGAAGCGCTGTTCACGCCGGTCGGCTGGCACGAGGCGCTCTGGATGCCGCCGTTTCAACGCAAGTGGCTGCTGCGCGCGGCTCCGGCGTGGGAGCGCGTCGGCGGAACACTCTCGCTGCCTTTTCACGGCGTGCATATCGTGGAGGCGACGAAGCAGGTCTGGCGGCCGGCGCCGGTCAAGAAGTCGCGCGTGCGCTCGCCGGTCTTTGCGCCGGCTGGGGCGGCGCCGGCCTGAGCTTTCAGCTCTTTCGCGAAAGCAGGAACACGGCCTGCTCGCCGAACAGATTCCAGAACCACCAGGGCGCATCGAAGCGCACGCGGCCGCCGCTCGGGCCGAAGGCGACGGCGCGTTCGATCTCCACGTCGAGCTCACGCGCGAGGTCGACGAAATCGCGGATCGTGCAGAAGTGGATGTTCGGCGTGTCGTACCAGCTCACCGGCAGGTTCTGCGTGATCGGCATGCGTCCGTTCCAGAGCAATTGTCCGCGGATGCGCCAGTGTCCGAAATTCGGGAAGGATACGATCACGCGCTTGCCGATGCGGAGCATCTGCTCGAGCACCCAGCGTGGCCGGCGCGTCGCCTGCAGCGTTTGCGAGAGAATCACATAGTCGAAGGTGTCGTCGGGATAGTCGACAAGGTCGGTGTCGGCGTCGCCCTGGATCACCGCAAGCCCCTTGGCCACGCATTCATTGACGCCGTCGCGCGAAATCTCGATGCCTCGCGCATCGACGTCGCGCGTCTCCGCGAGCAGTTGCAGCAGTTCCCCGTCGCCGCAGCCGACGTCGAGCACCCGCGAGCCGGGCTCGACCATGTTCGCGACCACCACGAGATCGACGCGCGGGGTTTTCGGAACGGGTTGCGCCGTGAAGACGCCGGGATTGGTGGCGGTCAGCATCGGTTCTCTACTTCGGCGCTTTCACGC
>JAEZFA010000023.1 GCA_023417665.1 Pseudomonadota bacterium
TTCGTAGCCCTTGGCGCCGAACCCGCAGAGAACACCACGCGCAACCGGCGACACATAGGAATGGTGCCGGAATTCTTCGCGGGCGAAGATATTGGAAAGATGAACCTCGACGACCGGAATGCCGATCGCGCGGATCGCGTCCTGCAACGCGATCGAGGTGTGGGTATAGGCGCCGGGATTAATCACGACGCCGGCGGCCTTGTCGCGTGCCTCGTGCAGCCAGTCCACGAGTTCGCCTTCGTGATTGCTCTGGCGGAAGACGATGCTGTGGCCATGCCGTTTCGCGGCGGCCGCGCATGAAGCCTCGATATCCGCGAGCGTGAGCGTGCCATAGACCGCGGTTTCCCGGCTGCCCAGCAGGTTCAGGTTCGGGCCGTTCAGGACATAGACGGTCGCCATCGGTTCTCTCGGGAGCCCGGGTTCGTGGAGGACAAAGCCGGCGCGGCAAAGGGGCCCGCGCGGCGGCTTTTTATAGAGAGGGCACGAGGCGAGGGGAAGGCTAGGGCAAGTCCTTGATTTATCTTAACAAGCCAGCTTCCCGCACTTGCGGATCGAGGCAATCGCCACCGCCATGCGCTCATGCGGCAGGGCGCCCGGAATCAGCTGGTCGCCGAGGACGTAGCTCGGCGTGCCGCCGATCGCGAGCGCTTTGGCAAGCTGTTCGCTCTCCGCGATGGTCGCATCCACTTCCGGGCTCTTGATGTCCTTCTTGATGCGCTCGATGTCGAGGCCGGCCGCCTGCGCGGCGGCGAGGGCGCGCGCCATGTTGGCTTCGCCGCGTCCGCCGAGCAGCGCGCGGTGGAACGCCCAGTACTTCGACGGATCCTGCATGCGCACGGCGATGGAGACACGCGCCGCTTCCACCGAGCCCGGCGACAGGATCGGCAGTTCTTTCAGCACGACCTTGAGGTTCGGATCGGCTTTCAGCAGCGTGCTCACGTCCTCGAGCGCGCGCTTGCAGTAGCCGCAGTTGTAATCGAAGAACTCGACCAGCGTGACGTCGCCTTTCGGATTGCCGATCACGACGCCGCGCGGTGAATTGTAGAGCAGCTCCTTGTTCGCGGTGATCGCCTGCGTGCGTGCGGCATTCTCCGCCTGTTCCTGCTTCTTGCGCAGTTCGAGGATCGCCTGCTCGATGATTTCCGGATTTTTCAGGATGTATTCGCGGACGATCTTCTCGATGTCTTCCTTGCTCTGCTGCGCCTGGACGGCGCCGGTGCTGAAGGAAAGCGCGGCCGCGGCGAGTACAATCGCGGGCAGGCGGCGAAGAAGGGAAGTAGTGGCCATTAAAGAGGTCTCCCGTAATGCGCCTTAGCGCTGACCTTGTGCGATCTTAGGCGGTTGAAATTTGATGATGTCGTCGGCACGGAGCCATCCCGGCGTTCCGACCTTGAAGCTTCGCTGCGCGCGGGTTGCAAGCGTCTTTGCCGCCTTGAAGTCGGCGTCGTTGAAGGCGGCATAGGCGGCGGAGAGATCGGCGTTGGCGCGGTCGCCGACCCGGGCGTAGGCGGTGGCAAGCTGGCGATGGCCGAAAGATGCGTTGGGCTCGCGCTGCAGCGCGAAGCGCAACTCGCGGATCGCTTCCTGCGCGTCCTCGTTGCTGCCGCCTTGCACCAGTGCCTGACCGAGCATCATGCGGATCAGCGCGTTGCCCTTGGAAAGATCGACCGCACGGCGCAGCGACGGAATGGAGTCCTTTGCGCGCCCGGATTCCAGCAACACCTGACCGCGCAACTCGTGGAAATATGGATTGTTCGGCTGCTGGCTGATCAGCGCGTCGATCTGCCGGACGGCGGCACCCACATTGCCCCAGCGATAGAGCGACACGGCACGGGCATATTGCGCCGGCATCGAATTGTTCGACGGCGGATAGCGCCGCGCGACGACATCGGGCTTCTCGAAATAGCCGGAGATTTTCGCGCGCATCATGTCGTGGCGATGCTGAAGCTCCGCAGAATCTTTCCGGTTGTAATAGGGGCTCGACTGCGCGAGCGACTCCAGCTGCGCGATGCGGTTCTGCGCGGTCGGATGCGACAGCAGATAGGGATCGACCTGCTGCGAGATGAACAGCTGGTCCTGCTTGAAGCGCGCGAAGGTTTCGATCATGCCTCGCGCCGACTGTCCGGTCGCGTTGAGATAGTTCACCGCGGCGCGGTCGGCCGCTTCTTCCTGGCTGCGCTGGTACGAAAGCAGCGTGCGCCGGATCACTTCCTGCGGCCCCATGATGATGCCGGGCGCGGCCTGGCCGATATTGTTGCCCTGACCGCTTGCCGCGCTCGCGCCGATCGCGGCGGCGCCGATCAGCAACGCGACCAGTGCCGCGGTCTGCGCGGACGCAAGCTGCTCGCGGATCCGCGCGAGATGACCGCCCGCGATGTGGCCGGTTTCATGGGCAAGCACGCCGATGATCTGGTTCGGCGTGGTGGACTGAAACAGCGCGCCGTAGTTGACGAAGATGCGCCGCCCGTCGGCAACGAACGCGTTGAAGTCGCGGCTGTTGATGATGACGATTTCGATGTTCTGCTTGCCCAGTCCGGCCGCCTGCAGAATCGGCCGCGAATAGTCGCGCAGCAGTGCTTCGCTTTCCGCGTCGCGCAGCACCGGGAGCTTGCCTTGCTGTGCGAGCGCGGGTCCGGGGTGGCTGCACAGAATCGCGGCCGCAGCGGCGAGCGCGACGCTGCCGCGCGCAAGGCGGGAGCGGCGAGGCGCTGGCAGGGTGGAAGCCGTCCTGCTAGCAGTCACGGGATCATGCATCGGAAAGTTCAAAAGCGTTCCTACCGGGAAGCCGGACAGGCAATAGAATTGCGGAACCGGCGGGTCAACGCCCACGGAACGCACCGAATACGGCGATAGCGGGGCATCATGCATTCCAGGCGGGAAGGCGGCGAAAGCGGCAGGCAACAGGCTATAGCGCGGGCGATTCTGGCGCCGTCCGCGCGCAGCGATGTGCCGCCCTTCATGGTGATGGACGTCATGGAGCACGCCGCCCGGATCGAAGCGGCGGGGGGCCGGGTGATTCACATGGAAGTGGGGCAGCCTGCCGCCAACGCGCCCTCGACCGCGATTGCCGCGGCGAAAGCGGCGCTGGAGCAGGGCCGCGTCGGCTATACCACCGCGCTCGGCATTCCTTCCTTGCGCAACGCGATCGCGCGCCACTACCGCACCCAGCACGCGCTCGAGGTCGATCCGAATCGCATCGTGGTGACGACCGGCTCCTCGGGCGGGTTCATTCTCGCCTTTCTCTCGCTGTTCGAGCCCGGCGACCGGGTCGCGATGGCGTCGCCCGGCTATCCTCCGTACCGGAATATTCTGCGCGCGCTCGGCTGCGTGCCGGTTGAGATCGAAATTTCCGCGTCCGACCGCTGGGCCATCACGAAAGAAGCGCTGCTGGCCGAGCATGCAAAGTCGCCGCTTGCCGGCGTCATCGTGGCCTCGCCCGCCAATCCCACCGGCACCATGATCGCGCCGGAGCAACTGAAGGACCTGATCGCATCCTGCACGGGAGCCGGCATTCGCTTCATCTCCGATGAAATCTATCACGGGCTGGACTACGCCTTCTTCGGCGAGACGGCGGCGAAATTTTCGGATGATGTTTTCGTCATCAACTCGTTCTCGAAATATTTCTGCATGACCGGATGGCGTGTCGGCTGGATGGTGGTGCCGGAATCATTCGTGCGCTCGGTCGAGCGGCTGCAGCAGAATCTGGCGATCTCGGTGCCGACGCTTTCCCAGATCGCGGCGGAAGCAGCCTTCGAGGGACGGGAGGAAATGGATGTCATCAAGCGCGGCTATGAAGAAAATCGCCGCATCCTGATCGACGGCCTGCCGAAAGCCGGGCTCGACGATTTCCTTCCAGCCGACGGCGCGTTCTATCTTTATGCCAACGTCGCGCGCTTCACGAATGACTCGCTCGGCTTCGCGAAGAAAATGCTGGACGAGGCGGGCGTTGCCGCGACCTCGGGCGTCGACTTCGATACTGCGCGCGGCAACCAGTATCTGCGCTTTTGCTATGCGGGCTCGGCCGCCGAAATGCATGAGGCGGTGGAGCGGATCGGGCGCTGGCTGAAATGACCGGCTGCAAACAAAAACGCCGCGCAAATTGCGCGGCGTTTTTCGTCGTTCGGTTTCTGCGTCACCAGTTATAGAAGCGATCGCGCCACGGACGATAATAGGGGCGATACGGACGATAGGGCCGGTAATATCCCGGACCGTAATAAGGACGGGGTCCGTAATAAACGGGAGGCGGAGGCGCCGGCCGATAAACCGGCGCCGGACCATAGCCGTCGAGATAGGCCTGACTCGAATACCCGCGCAGGTTACGCCAGGCGATAAAGCACCAGCCGCCGTTGCAACGGCCGACGCGCGCCGTAACGCCGCCGGGAATGACGCCTACGGATGGATGGTTGGTACCGGGGCCGGTACGCACATTGAGGTCGGCAGTGACGAGGACCGGCCGCGCTTCCGCAACGGTGGCCGCGCCGAGCATGACAAGCACTGCCGCGACTGAACTCTTCACAATGGACTTCATGTCCTTGAACTCTCTTGTTTGCTGCTGCCATCGGCGCTTCAGGCACCAAATACAGCCCCACGGGAACGGCATCCAGTTTCCGGTGGCTATGTGGCGGCCCAAAGGCGCGAAAATGAACGCCAGCTAAACGCACGAAGACTTTCTTCGTTTCAGGGAAACGGAGAAAGCCGTCGTTTTACGGTTAGCGCAGTCTTTCGGCTCGAAGCGGGACGGGGGCGAGCTAGCGTCGCCACCACCCCTTTTTCGGTGCGGCCGCGGGCTCCGCGGCTGGGGCCGGAGCGGGCTCCGGTTCGCCGTTCTGCGAGGCGAGCGGCGGGCTGTCGGTGCGCTCATAGACCGAGTTGGACACCGGCGCTTCTTCGAACTTCGCTGCGGGCGGTGCTTCGCGCACCGTCGAGCGGCGTTTCGGCGCTTCCGCGACAGCCTCGGTTACGGCCGCAGCTTCCGGCGCAGGCACGGCAGCCGGTTGTTCGGTTCCGAATTGCGGCGCGGTGCCGGGATTTTCAGGCAGCACCTCGCGCGCTTCCGGCTGCGCGATGCGCGGCTCTGGCTGCGGCGTGGTGTCTATCTCCTCGAACTCCGCGGCCGGCACGAAGTTGCCGTCGGCCTCCGCGTTGTTGTCCGCGCGCTGCTCGTCGTTCGGGAAACGGTCGCGGCGATTGCGCCGTCCGCCCCGGCGGCCGCGACGGCGGCGCTTGCGCTCGCCGTTGTCGTTCTGCGACGCGCCGTCTTCGCCATGCTGATCGTTCTGTTCGACGTCGCCGTCCTGCGTCGGCTGCGCTGCGGCAAAGTCTTCGCCCTGCGAATCCTCGGCAGCTTCGGCATCCGCGCGCGGCAAAGGCTCGCGGCCGGAATTTTCGCGACGTTCGCGTCCGCGTCCGCCACGGCGTCCGCGCCGCCTGCGGCGACGGCCGGAATCACCGCCTTGCTGGTCGTCATCGCTCTCGGCGGCATCGGCGGCGGTTTCGTCCGCTTCCTCTTCCGTATCCTCTTCGACCTCGATCGCTTCATCGGTCTCGGCGAGCGCCTCGGCCGGAAGCTCCGAGCCGGGACGCGCCAGCGCGGGATTGGCGACACCGCTGGCCGGTCCGCCTTTCTCGACTACGAAATACTGCTGGCCGGTGATCGTGGTGTCGGATTCGACAATGATCGCCACGCCGAAGCGGCCTTCCAGATCGCGCAAATGCGCGCGCTTGTGGTTCAGAAGATAGAGCGCCGTATCGGGCCGCGTGCGTACGACCAGGTCGTTCGCCGCGGACTTCAGCAATTGTTCTTCCAGCGCGCGCAACAGATGCAGCGCGACCGAGGACACCGAACGCATGTGGCCGGTGCCGCCGCAGGTCGGGCAGATTTCGGTGGAGCTTTCCAGAACGCCCTGACGGATGCGCTGGCGCGACATTTCCAGAAGGCCGAAATGCGAAATACGGCCAACCTGAATGCGAGCGCGGTCGTTCTTGAGGCAATCCTTCAGCTTCTTTTCGACAGAGCGGTTGTTCCGCTTTTCTTCCATGTCGATGAAGTCGATGACGACCAGACCAGCAAGGTCACGCAGGCGAAGCTGACGGGCGACTTCTTCCGCAGCCTCGAGATTGGTTGCGAGTGCCGTCTCTTCGATCGAATGTTCGCGGGTCGAGCGACCGGAGTTCACGTCGATCGAAACCAGGGCTTCGGTCTGATTGATGATCAGATAGCCACCGGATTTCAGCGTAACCTGCGGCTGAAGCATGCGGTCGAGCTGCGCTTCGATGCCGGAGCGCGAGAAGATCGGGTGGATGTCGCGATAGGGCTGAACCACCTTGGCGTGGCTCGGCATCAGCATCTTCATGAAGTCTTTGGCTTCACGATAGCCTTCTTCGCCCGAGACGATGATCTCGTTGATGTCCTTGTTGTATAGGTCGCGGATCGAACGCTTGATCAGCGAGCCTTCTTCATAAACGAGGCACGGCGCAGTCGAATTGAGCGTCAGCGTGCGGACGTTTTCCCACAGGCGCATCAGGTATTCGAAGTCGCGCTTGATCTCGACGCGTGTGCGGTTTGCGCCGGCGGTGCGAAGAATAACGCCCATGCCGTTCGGCACTTCGAGATCGCGGGCAATCTCCTTCAGGCGCTAGCGGTCGGCTGGCTGGGTGATCTTGCGGGAAATACCGCCGCCACGTGCCGTGTTCGGCATCAGAACGGAGTAACGTCCGGCGAGTGACAGAT
>JAEZFA010000184.1 GCA_023417665.1 Pseudomonadota bacterium
CGAGTCAGAAGACTTTGCGATACTGAATAAACCCGGAGCGGTCGGCGATGTTGTCGTAGAGCTGCCGCGCGGTGGCGTTGCCTTCCTGCGTCAGCCAGTGCACGCGGCTCGCGCCCCGCTCTTTGGCCTTGGCATAGACCGCTTCGATCAGCGCGCGGCCGAGCCCCAGCCCGCGCGTATCCTTCGCGACGAACAGATCCTGCAGATAGCAATAGTCGCCGCTGGTCCAGAACGAGCGGTGAAAGAGATACTGCACGATGCCGAGCAACCTGCCGTCGACATAGGCGCCGAGCGCGAACATCGGCTCGGCGGCGTCATGAATACGACGCCAGGTCTCGTCCATCGCGTCGTCGGTCTGCGACGACGCATAGAACTCAAGGTAGCCGCGCCAGAGCGGCTCCCATGCGGTGCGCTCGTCCGCGCCGATCTCGCGAATGAGAACGGCGGGCTTTTCCATCAGAGATGAAACTTCTCGAGCTGCCGGTGCTCGGCTTCGATCCAGCGCGTGGTGCCGGTGGCCGAACGCATGACCACGGTGTGCGTGAGAATACGCTCGCCGCGGAATTCCACGCCGCGCAGCATGGAGCCGGTGGTGACGCCGGTTGCCGCGATCAGGCAGTCGCCACGCACCATTTCGCTCATGTCATACTTCTTGTTCGGGTCGGTCACGCCCATCTTGGCCGCGCGCGCGCGCTGCTCGTCATTTGCAAAGATGAGACGGCCCTGCATCTGGCCGCCGATGCAGCGGAGCGCCGCCGCAGCCAGCACGCCTTCCGGGGCGCCGCCGATGCCGAGATAGATGTCGATGCCGGTTTCATCCGGGTCGGTGGTGTGAATGACACCCGCGACGTCGCCGTCGGTGATGAGCGCAACCGACGCGCCGGTCGCGCGCGTCGCCTTGATCAGTTCCGCGTGGCGCGGACGATCCATGATGAGCGCGGTGATCTGGTTCGGCTTGACGCCCTTGGCTTTCGCAAGCGCGTTGATGTTGTCGGCGGGCGACGCATCGAGGTCGATGATGCCTTTCGGATAGCCCGGACCCACCGCGATCTTGTCCATGTAGACGTCGGGTGCGTTCAGGAGCGTGCCGCCCTCGGCCATGGCCATGACGGCAATCGAGCCCGGCATGTTCTTGGCGCAAAGCGTCGTGCCCTCGAGCGGGTCGACCGCGATGTCGACCGCGGGGCCGTTCTTGTTGCCGACTTCCTCGCCGATGAACAGCATCGGCGCCTCGTCGCGCTCGCCCTCGCCGATGCGGATGGTGCCGGTGATCGGCAGCTTGTTCAGTTCGCGCCGCATGGCATCGACGGCGGCCTGATCGGCCGCCTTCTCGTCGCCGCGTCCGCGCAGCCTTGCCGCAGAGACCGCCGCGCGCTCGGTGACACGCGCGATTTCCATGGACAGAATACGTTCGATGAAAAGATCCGGCTGCACTTCCACGGCCGGGTTCGCCTGCTTCGCCATTGCCCCCTCAGTTCTTTTCGATGCGGATGACCTGCGGATCGGCCGCAAGCACTCCGTCTTTCTTCATGGCTGCGAGCGCGTTGCGCATCGCATCTTCGTTGGTCGCGTAGGTAATCAGGATCACCGGCGCCGGCGCATCCGACGACGGCTGCTTTCTGTCGCGGCGGCGCTGCACGATGGATTCGAGCGAGATGCCCTGCTCCGCCATGCGGCCGGCAATGGTCGCGGCCGTGCCGGGCTTGTCGACCGCAGCGAGCCGGACGTAATAGCCGCCCTCGTGCTCGAGCATCGGCGCGCGCACCGCCTTGGTCAGCTTGGCCGCGCCACGGCCGAACGGCGCGACGCGGCGGCCGCTTGCCAGATCCACGATATCGGCAACGACCGCCGAGGCGGTCGCAGCACCGCCCGCGCCCGGACCCACCAGCGTGAGATCGAGCGCGTCGGAATTGATGGCGACGGCATTCGTGACGCCGTCGATTTCGCCGATCACGGTACCCTTGGGCACCATGGTCGGATGCACGCGCTGCTCGATCCCGGATTCGGTTTTCACCGCGACGCCGAGAAGCTTCACGCGATAGCCGAGATCGTCGGCCGCTTCGAGATCGGCAAGCGTGATGGACTGGATGCCCTCGACATAGACCGCATCCGCATCGACTTCCGCACCGAAGGCAAGGCTCGCAAGGATCGCGATCTTGTGCGCGGTATCGAAGCCGCCGATGTCGAAGGTCGGATCGGCTTCGGCATAGCCGAGCTTCTGCGCTTCCTTCAGGCAATCCTCGAAGGAGCGGCCCTCTTTCTGCATCGTCGTCAGGATGTAGTTGCAGGTGCCGTTGAGGATGCCGTAGACGCGCGAAATTTCCGCGCCGCCGAGACCCTCGCGCAGCGTCTTGATGACCGGAATGCCGCCGCCCACCGCCGCCTCGAAGTTGAAGGCGGCGTTGTTCTGCTCGGCGAGATGAATAAGCGAGGTGCCGTGCTTGGCGATCAGCGCCTTGTTGGCGGTGACGACCGGACGGCCGATGCCGAGCGCGGCCTCGACGGAGGCTTTCGCCGGATCGCCCGAGCCGCCCATCAGTTCGACGAAAACGTCGATGCCGGAATCCTTCGCGAGCGCCACCGGGTCGGTGGCCTTGCGGATCGCGGAGAGATCGAGGCTCTGGTCGCGCGGCGGATCCTTGGAGGCGATGGCGACGAGATTGATCGGCCGGCCCGCACGCACCGCGAGCTTGTCGCGCGTGCGCAGGAGCATGCCGGCAACCGCCGATCCGACCGTACCCAGACCGGCGAGCCCTACCCGAAGCGGAGCATTCATTCCCTTGTGCCCCGCTATCAGCCGCGCGCCGCGATCGGCACGACGTTGTGGAGGATCGTGTCGGCGGACTCCAGGAACTTGCGCACGTTGCGCGCCGCCTGCCGGATGCGCTGCTCGTTCTCGACCACCGCAAGACGCACGAAGTCATCGCCGTACTCGCCGAAGCCGATGCCCGGCGCGACCGCGACGCTCGCCTTCTCCACCAGGAGTTCGGCGAACTTCACGCTGCCGAGCGGACGGAAGCGCTCCGGGATCGGCGCCCAGGCGAACATCGACGCCTTCGGCGCGGGGATGTCCCAGCCCGCGCGCGCGAAGCTGTCGACCATCGCGTCGCGACGCGCCTTGTAGGTCGCGCGCATCTCGTGGATGCAGTCTTCGGGGCCGTTCAGCGCGGCGGTTGCCGCAACCTGCACCGGCGTGAAGGCGCCGTAGTCGAGATAGGACTTCACGCGCGAGAGTGCCGCAATCACGCGCTCGTTGCCGACCGCGAAACCCATGCGCCAGCCGGCCATGGAGAAGGTCTTGGACATCGAGGTGAACTCGACCGTGACATCCATGGCGCCCGGCACCTGCAATACCGACGGCGGCGGGTTGTCGTCGTAATAGACCTCGGCATAAGCGAGATCGGACAGCACGAGGATTTCGTGCTTCTTCGCAAACGCCACGACGTCGCGATAGAACTCGAGATCGGCGACGCAGGCGGTCGGGTTCGACGGATAGCAGATCACGACGGCAATCGGCTTCGGGATCGAATGGACGATCGCGCGCTCCAGCGCGTGGAAGAACTGCGGTCCTGGCTCGCTCGGCACCGCGCGGATCGAACCGCCCGCCATCAGGAAGCCGAAGGCGTGGATCGGATAGCTCGGGTTCGGCACCAGCACGACGTCGCCCGGCGCGGTGATCGCCTGCGCGACATTGGCGAAGCCTTCCTTGGAGCCCAGCGTCGCCACGATCTGCGTGTCGGGGTTGAGCTTCACGCCGAAGCGGCGGGCGTAATAGCCGGCCTGCGCCTTGCGCAGCCCCGCGATCCCCTTGGAGGCCGAATAGCGGTCGGTACGGGGCTTGCCGAGGGTTTCCTTCAGCTTGTCGATGACGTGGGCTGGAGCCGGCAAATCCGGGTTGCCCATGCCGAGGTCAATGATGTCGGCGCCGCCGTTGCGGGCTGCGGCCTTGGCGCGGTTTACGCTCTCGAAAACATAGGGGGGCAAACGCTTGATGCGATAAAAGTCGGACATGGGACGACCTGTGCAGGTTCTATAGAAACGGGCCCCTTTGGCGATTCATGCGGACCCGGATTCATGCGGCGCTCATAGCACCGAAACGGCGGAAAATGCACGGCTTTTACGCGCGCCGGGCAGCGCTAATTAGCTCGCTCGATCCGCTGTTTGACCTGCGCCTCGCGCTCCACCGAGAGCTTGCGAAGCTGGTTCTCGAGTTTGATGCGCTCGACGTCGTTCATCACCGGCATTTCCTCGACGCGCTCCTCGGGCGGAGCGATGGCCGGGAAGGATTGGGGCGTATTGGCCGGGTTCGAGGCCGGATTGGACGCCGGAATCACCGGAATCGAGGGCATGGACACGTCCGCAAAGGGTACCGGGACGTCGCCGCTCGCGCAGCCAGCCACCGTCAGCGCTCCGAAAAGTGCTGCGGCGCGGCATGCCCTGCCTGCGATCCTCGGCCAAACAATCTTCAACGATTGCCCCTTAATAACCCAAACGCCGTGATTCTGTAGCAGCCGCCTCTGTCGCTGCCTATTATGGCGGAAGCGGGGTGACCCCGCAGAGCGGTATTCTAGCCGCCAACACGAACCAGGGAGTAAACGCCACCATGGACGACAAGCCCAAATCCGGCGTCGAGACGCCACGGGCCGTCGATCCGGAGGCGTTCGCGCGGAACCTCGCCCGCGTCATGGAACAGGGCGGCAAGGCGCTCGCCGCCTATCTCAAGCCGCGCGAGACGCAGGACTTCGGCGACGCCAAGGCCGAGGAAATGGTCGATGTGTTCAAGACACTGAACCAGGTTTCCGAATACTGGCTCTCCGATCCGCAGCGCGCCGCGAACGCGCAGAACCAGCTGCTCAAGGGCTACATGGACCTCTGGGCCATGACCATGAAGCGCATGGCCGGCGAAAACGTCGAGCCGGTGAAAGCCGTCGATCCGCGTGACCGCCGCTTCAACGATCCGGACTGGAACAACAATCCGTTCTACGACGCGCTGAAGCAGGGCTACCTGCTGGTCAGCGACTGGGCCGAGCGCATGGTGCGCGACGCCGAGGGCCTCGACGATCACACGCGGCGCAAGGCCGAGTTCTACGTGAAGCAGATCTCCAACGCGATCTCGCCTTCGAACTTCGTGCTGACCAATCCCGAACTGTTCCGCGAGACGCTGGGCTCGTCCGGCGAGAACCTCGTGCGCGGCATGCAGATGCTGACCGAGGACATCGAGGCCGGCAAAGGCGACCTGCGCATCCGGCAGTCGGACTCTTCCATGTTCGAGGTCGGCCGCAACCTTGCGACCACGCCCGGCAAGGTGGTGTTCGAAAACGATCTGATTCAGGTGCTGCAGTACACGCCGGTGACGGAGAAGGTGCTTGCCGTTCCGCTCGTGATCGTGCCGCCATGGATCAACAAGTTCTATGTGCTCGACCTGACGGCCGAGAAGTCGATGATCAAGTGGGCGGTCGAGCAAGGCATCACCGTCTTCGTGATCTCCTGGGTCAACCCGGACGCGAAGCTGGCTACGAAGTCGTTCTCGGACTACATGAACGACGGCGTGTTCGCCGCGCTCGACGCCGCCGAGAGGATTACCGGCGAGAAGCAGTCACATATCTGCGGCTATTGCGTCGGCGGCACCATGACGGCGGTGTCGCTCGCCTATCTCGCGGCGACCAACCAGAACCGCATCGCGAGCGCGACCTTCCTCGCCACGCAAGTCGACTTCACCCACGCCGGCGACCTGAAGGTGTTCGTCGACGAAGAACAGCTGGAGGCGCTCGAGCGGCGCATGAAGCAGGTCGGCTTCCTCGACTCGACCAAGATGGCCATGGCCTTCAACATGCTGCGCTCGAACGA
>JAEZFA010000026.1 GCA_023417665.1 Pseudomonadota bacterium
TCGGCGGCGGCAGCGACTACGCGCTGTGCTGCGATCTGGTGATCGCAAGCGAAGACGCGCGCATCGGCACGCCTTATTCGCGCATGTGGGGCGCTTATCTTTCCGGCATGTGGATCTATCGGCTCGGGCTGACCCGGGCCAAGGAATACGCGCTCACCGGCAAGGCGCTCTCCGGCCGCGAGGCTGCCGACATCGGCCTCATCAATCAGGCAGTACCGTTTGCGAAGCTCGAGCAGACGGTCGCGGAGGTTGCGAAAAAACTCTGCTCAATTCCGCTCTCGCAGCTTTCCGCGCAGAAGATGATGGTCAATCAGGCATACGAGGCCATGGGCCTTTCCACCGTGCAGAATCTCGGCCCGATTCTGGACGGCTTGATGCGCAACACCCCGGATGCACTGGAATTCATCGAGGTTGCCGAGAAGGAGGGGGTGCGTGAAGTCATCACGCGGCGCGATTCCCCGTTCGGCGACTATTCCGCCGCGCCGAAAGACCAGCAGCCCGATCCGAACCATGTGATCGTGCCGAAGCCGAAATAATCAGAACTTCGGATCGATCACTTCCACCTTGGGCGCGCGGGCTTCAATCACTTCGGCTGCGTCGAGCGCCTTTGCTTCCTCGAAGCGCGCGGTCACCAGTTGCACGCCCATCGGCAAGCCGTCCGCGAGGCCGGTCGATACCGCGACGCCGGGAAGCCCGAGGATCGGCGTAGAAAGCTGCGGGCTCTGTGCGTCGGCCAGCTCCATGAAAGCGTTGCCGCCCTGCAGATCGGCGTCGATCGGGAAGGGCTGCTTCCAGCACGATGGCATCAGCAGCACGGGGAAGTTCTCGAAAAACTCATTCCACGCCCGCAAATATTTGCTGCGCAGTGCAAGTTCTTTGACGAAGGTTTCGTAGTCGATCTCGGGGATCAACCCATCCTTTGACGAGTAGGATTTGCGGATCGCGTCGTCGCCGAACTGCTGGATCGCCTGGTTCATGCCAAAACGGCCTTCGTTCAGCACCAGACGCAGCCACAGCGTCGTTGCCTCGCCGAAGTACGGCGGTGCTGCGCGTTCGACGGTATAGCCCGCATCCTCGAGCCACTGCGCCGATTTCTTGAGGGCATCTGCGACCTGCGGATCGGCTTTGCAGCCGTCCCATTCGTCGAAAAGCGCAACTCTTGTTGGTCCTGCGGACGGAATATTGACCGGCACCAGCGGAATCCAGAGCGGATCGCGGACGTCGCGCGCGGACATGGCGTCAAGCGACAGCCGCAGATCGCGGATGGAGCGCGCGAGTGGTCCCTGCATCGAAGCATACTGCGCGACATGCGGCCGCTCGGTCGGGAGTGACGGATTAAAGGTCGGCACGCGGCCGAAGCTTGGGCGGATACCCTGCAAACCGCAGGCATAGGCAGGATAGCGGATCGAGCCGCCGATGTCGTTGCCATGACCGATCGCGCCCATTCCCGTGATAAGCGAGGCGGAAGCACCGCCCGAGGAGCCGCCGGGGGTAATTTCCTTGTTCCATGGATTGAGCGTGCGCCCGTGCAGCGCGTTGTCGGTGAACCAGCGCATCGAAAAGGCCGGCGTATTGGTGCGGCCGATGATGATCGCGCCGGATTTGCGGAGGTTGGCGACGACCGGATTGTCTTCCTTGCCGATATTATCCTTGTAGGCGACGACGCCATTGGTATTCGCGCGTCCCGCGAAATCGACGTTGATCTTCACGGTCACCGGCACGCCGTGCAGCGGGGCGAGCGGATCGCCGGCGCGGGTTTTCTTGTCGGCAACTTTCGCGTTCTCGATTGCCTCATCCGCCATGAGGTCCACGATGGCGTTGATTTTCGGATTGACGGCTTCGACCCGTGTAAGCGTTGCCTTCGTCAGTTCCAGACTCGAAATCGCACCGGTGCGGATCAGCCGCGCCTGCTCGGTTGCATCAAGCCGCCACAGATCGTTCATGTCGGGATTGCTCCTGCCGTTACGCCGGCAAAGGTCGCCGGAGCGAAGCCACGCCGTCAAGCCACGACTTCCTCGAAAAAGTAGTGATCGCGAATCCGCAGATTGAAGAACCGGCCTTTCGATGCCGCGATGCGAAACGCCTCTGCGACATCCGGCTCGACCTTTCGGTAACGGTATATGCGTCCGCTAACGAAGGTTACGGTGAGCGTGCGTGCGGTAGCGTCGTACTCGAAATGCTGAATCGTTTTTGACGGCATGCGGGGAAAACGCAGCCGCCGGCGCTCCTGTTCCGGCGCTATTTCGGCTGGTCCTCGCGCGGGTTCTCGAACCGGAATACGCTCGGGCGCTCGAATTTACCCTGCCAGATGCCGCGCTTGGCGTTGCGCGCTTCCTCTTCGGCAGCCGCATATTTGCCTTCGCCCACCTTTGCCGCATTGATTGCCCATCCAAGGCGCACCATGGCTTCGGCGACATCGGGCACGTCTCGCGCCGAACATTTTGCGATTGCGCGGCCGTAGCGATCCTTGGCACGCGGTTCGCATTTGACGTCGCCCTTGCGCAAAAGCTTGGAAAGCTGGTTGCGCGCTTCGCCGCCGCAGCGCCAGATCGATCCGTCGGCGGAGTAGCAGTTCTGTTTCAATTCCGGTGCGTCGATGCCGTCGAGACGGATCGTGGTCTGCTGGAGCACGAAGGAGTCGCCATCCTGCACGGAGATGCCGCGCCCGTCCTTGTCCACGCGAACCTCGCGGTCGAGGTAGAAATTCCAGACATAGACGCCTGCGATGACGAGCACGACGAACAGCCAGGGGGCGAGACGGCGGAAGTTCATGATTCTGCGCGGCCTGTTGCGAGATCAGGGCTTGTAGAGTTCGAACTGCCGTTCGATCAAGATGCGGTCATCTTGCCACACCTGAAGCAGCCAAAGCCCCAGCGGTGTTGCGTCACCCATCGAGAGGCCGATGAACAGGTCACGCCCCGTGCTGAGATTCAGCGCGCGTTCCAGCTTCCGGTGGAACTGGCCGGACTGGTCGCGCAAGCCGGGCGGTGGCACCAGCAGGATATGTCGCACGGTCACCGGTTCGCCCGCATTGGCGCCGGTCAGGCGATAGCCGAAACCGAAATAGGCGCCGGACGTATGCGGAATGCGAGCGGCGCTGGTTTCCGGCGGAATGATCCTGCCGCCGACGCGCCGCTGGCCGCCGGGTGCTGTCGCATCCTCCACGATCTGAACGTCTTCAACGCTGTAAAGCCCGTACCAGAGTTCGACGGCGCGAATGGTCTGCGCGGAAACGGGCGCCGCCATGCAAACCGCTGCAAGGAGAATCGCGGCCGCCAGCATTGCGTTGCGCAGAGTTGAAGGCCGCCCTGAAGGATGCGAAGCCATGGCCGAATCCTATCCCGAACTTCGTCGCCCGTCATGCCCATGATCGAGAATACCCAATATGGCACACTGGTCTTTCGCCAGCCGCTCGGGTGGCTCACGCGCGTCTTTCTGGCGTCGAGCGGCGCGCTTGCGCTTTCGGTGCCGCATGAACTTTTGATCCGGCCGGGCGTGCCGCTCTTGCAATGGGGCATGCTGCCGTTCTGGGTGATCGGCGTCGCAACCGGTCTGGTCGGTGCGGTATTTCTGCTTGCGGGCCTCCTTGGCCTGACGCGGAGCGTTACCTTCGACGGCGATGCGCGGGAAATGTTCGTGGATGGCAACGGCTCCTTCGGCATCGGCTGGCGCACGCGCTATCGCTTCGCGGACATCCTCGAAATGAACGTGATCGCGGAGCCGCAGCGGGAGGGGCCGCCGCGCTACGCGATCCAGGCCATCGTTGCCAATGCCGCGGGGCCGGTGGAGATCGACAGCTTTCCGAGCGAGGCCGAGGCCATATCCGCAGAGGCAAAGATCAACGCGCTCATGCTCGGCGAGGAGGGCGTGTAACGCGGCCATTTCTTTTGTCGCATTGCGGAACGAAATGGCGGGTCCCGGTGTTTGCACCGAAACTAAGGGGTCCTTGCCATGCGCATGAAAGAACTTCAGCACTATCTCGACAAATTTCTGGACCGCGACGCGCTCGGCGATCGCATCGACGCGCTGCAGGAGCGGCTGAACAAGCTGCGCAGCAGTCTTCCCGACATGCCCGTGAGCCGCTTGCGCGAGGTCAGCAATGCCCTGCCGAGCTATCGCGATATCCGCCGCAGGCTTCCCTTCGCGCCGGCCGAACCGCGCAGTTACGCGCTGCCGGCGACACTTGCAGTCGGCGGCATTGCCATTCTTGGCGCGATCGTCGTGACCGCGATCGTGATGAGTGACGCGCACAAGCGCACGCCCAAGAAGAACGAGGACATGGCCTAGCCGGCCTTTTTGTCGGACGCGTTCGCTTTCCTGCGTTTCACCGCCCACATGTTGTCGATGAGATTGGGATAACGCCTTCCGGCCCGCGCGGCGCGTGCGCGGGCAGCGGCTTTGTCGTCCTCCGAAAGCCGGATCGGCTTGCCCGTTTCGGGCGGCGGCTTCTTCCAGGGCGGTTTGCGCGCGGCCTTTTTCATCAGTCCCCGTTTCGCAGCGAAACTTTCGCGACCTTCTCCTGATAATCTTCCTTCGGATCGCCCGCGCCGAGGAGCATCTTCATGCCGGCCAGGAGCGAATTCTCGTTGAGCCAGATTTCGCCGCGCTGCGCCTCGAAGCGCAGCAGCGCAAGCTTGGGATCGTCCTTGCCTTCCTCGAACCAGGCGGCAATGAACGGATTCCAGAGTTTCTCGATCATCTCGCGGTCCATATCCAGTTCGATGGTCCCGTGAACGGTGGCGAAAAGGTCGTGCCCCTTCGAGGAATAAGCCGCCATTGCGCGCTTCTTCATGTCCTTCACCGCGCGTGCGACTGCCGTGTCC
>JAEZFA010000249.1 GCA_023417665.1 Pseudomonadota bacterium
GATCCGGAATCTGCGTGACCAGATTCACTGGGTTCGTGTTTCCAACGCGATCCTGCCGGGACGCGTCGAGGAATCGCTCGCGGAAATGAAGCTCGTGCTCGATGCACTGGAGCGCAGGGATGCAGAGGCCGCCGCTGCCGCGATGCGCATGCACATCGGCAATATCGCGACGCGGTTCAAGGCCCTCAGTGACGGATCGAAGGTCACCGCAGCATGACCTTCGAGAAGAAAGTCATCGCATCCGAGGATGCACCGAAGGGCCGCGGGCCATTTCCGCAGGCGCTTCGCTGCGGGCCGATGGTGTTCGTTTCGGGGCAAGGCCCGCTGTCGGCAGCAACGAACGCCCCGATCGGCGGCACGTTCGCCGAACAGGCGATGCAAACACTTCGCAATGTCGAAGCCGTACTCGCGGCCGCAGGCCTCGGGATGCAGCACATCGTAAAGGCGACGATCTACCTGCAGGATCTCGGCCGCGTCGAGGAGTTCAACGACGTCTACCGCAAGGTCATGCCCGAGCCCTGGCCCGCCCGCACGCTCGTGGCGGCCGGCTTGCGCGGGATTGATGTCGAGATCGATGTCATCGCAATCGATCCGGAGGCGAGGGGATTGTCATGACGGCATCCTCTGCGCAGTGGATCGGTATCGATATCGGCGGCACATTCACCGACCTTTTTGTTGTCGATCCCGCGCAGGGCACCGCGTCTACAAGCAAGGTTCTTACCGATCATGCCGACCCCACGGCCGCGCTCGAGCGCGGCCTTCAGGAGATGATCGCGAGTGGCGATCTCGTGCCCGAGAACGTGGAGCGGGTCGTGCACGGCACGACTTTGGTCACGAATGCCGTGATCATGCGCCGTGGCGCGCCGACCGCGCTGCTGACGACCGAAGGCTTTCGCGATTCCATCGAGATCGGTACCGAGCATCGTTTCGATCTCTACGATCTTGGCATCGAGAAGCCGCTTCCGCTTGTTCCGCGCAATCTTCGCAGACCCGTCGCCGAGCGGGTGCTGGCGGACGGAACGGTAGAGCGTGTGCTCGACGAAGCCCGGACCCGCTCGGAGGTGAAGGACCTGCTCGATGCAGGGGTGGGCTCGATCGCAGTCTGCCTGCTGCATAGTTTCCGCAATCCCGCGCACGAACGGCGAATTAAAGAGATCGTCCGCGAGCTTGCGGAAAGCGTGCATGTGTCGCTTTCGAGCGATGTGGCGCCGGAGATCCGCGAATATGAGCGTGCCTCGACGACGGCAATCAACGCCTTCGTCGCTCCCGAGGTCGGGCCTTATCTTCGTTCATTCGGCAGCCGGCTTGAGCGGTTGGGCATCAAGGCGCCGCTGCTGATCATGCAATCGAACGGCGGTACTGCCGCGCCGGAAGCGGCGGAGCGTTACCCGGTAAAACTTCTGGAGTCGGGTCCTGCCGCGGGCGCAATCGGTGCCGCGAACATTGCCAGGCTTTCGAAAGAAGATCGCGTTTTCTTCTTCGACATGGGCGGAACGACGGCCAAGGCCGTCATTATCGACAACGGCCAGCCTCTTATCGCGAAGAAGCTGGAGGTCGGGCACGTCTATCGGTTCAAGCATGGCAGCGGACTGCCGGTGCAAGCGCCGACCGTCGATCTCATCGAAATCGGTGCCGGCGGAGGATCGATCGCGCACATCGACGTGCTTGGGCTTCTGAAGGTGGGGCCGGAAAGTGCCGAGTCCGAGCCCGGGCCGGCTTGCTACGGTCTTGGCGGTACGCGGCCGACGGTTACGGATGCCGATCTCGTGCTCGGCTATATCGGCGCCGATACGTTTCTGGGCGGGCGGATGAAGCTCGACCTCGAAAAATCGCGCGCTGCAATCGAGCAGCACGTTGCAAAGCCTCTCGGTATCACGATCGAGGAAGCGGCAAGCGGCATTCACCGCGTCGTCAATGAAAACATGGCGGCGGCGGCGCGCGTTCATCTGCTCGAACATGGAAAAACACCGTCGGCCTATACGATGGTGGCCTTCGGTGGCGCGGGGCCCGTGCATGCTTACGGGGGCGCCCGCATTCTCGGATGCCGACGCATTATCGCACCAATTCATGCCTCCGTCGGCTCCGCGTTCGGACTTCTGTGCGCGCCGATCTCGTTCGACACGGCGCGCAGCTTTCCGGTACCGCTGCGCGATGCCGATTGGGATGCAGCAGATGAGATCATTGCTGAGCTCACCGCCGAAGGCATGCGTCTGGTCAACTGGGCCGGCGTGACGGCCGCGGAAGCGGTGGTCGAAATCTCCGTCGATATGCGGTATCGCGGGCAAGGTCACGAAATCACCGTTCCGGTCGCGCCCGCACAGGTTCGTGCGCGTGATGCGCAAGCGATGGAGCGGAGCTTTGCGGAACAATACCGGCTGCTGAACGCGGTTTCGGGGCCGAGCGCCGCCGTCGAACTTGTAACCTGGCGCGTGCGCGTGCGCGGACCCGTGCCGACGGTTGCCGGAATGCCGCTCTCGGCGGCACGGTCTGCGGCATCGCGCAAACGCAAAGTCTGGTTCGAGGCGGGCGGATTTGCAGACGCCACGATCGTTGCTGCAGACGAGTTGGAAGCCGGGAAGGCGATTGCAGGACCGGCAATCGTCGAACTCGGTGGTGCAAGCCTGACCGTAGGGCCGGATTCGACGGTCTTGCTTCGTGCAGATGGCCTGATTGTCGTCGATATCGTCGAGGGCAGGGCATGAAGCGCGAATTCTCCTCCTACGAACTCGAAATTCTCTGGAACCGGCTGCTGGCGATCGCCGAGGAGCAGGCGCAAGTTCTCATGCGCACCGCATTCTCCACGATCGTGCGAGAAGCAGGGGACCTCTCGGCGGCGATCTTCGACTCGCGCGGCAGAATGATCGCGCAGGCGCGCACCGGCACCCCGGGCCACATCAATACGATGGCGCTCGGGATGCGCCACTTCCTTGCGGAGTATCCGCTCGAAACGCTGGCGCCCGGAGACGCCCTTCTATCGAACGATCCGTACAAGCTGGCCGGCCAGCTCAACGATATGTCGCTCGTGACGCCCGTGTTCCGCGACGGCAAGGTCGTGGCGCTGTTCGCGAGCTGTTGCCACATGGTCGATGTCGGCGGGATCGGGCTGACCGCGGACGGCCGCGAAGTGTTCGAAGAGGGGCTGCACGTCCCGTTCTGCAAGTTTCGCGTAGCCGGCGAAGAGAACAAGGACGTTTATCGGTTCATCACCGCGAACGTGCGCACGCCGCGCGAGGTGATCGGCGACCTCGAAGCACAGGTAGCGGCAGGCGAGGTCGGCGCTTCTCGCCTTCTGGATCTGCTCGAAGAGTTTGGCCTCTCGCATATCGAGGACTTGTCTGACGAAATCATTTCCCGTTCCGAAGCCGCCATGCGCAAGGCCATTCGTGCATTTCCGGACGGCGAGTTCCGCAACGTTGCCGTGAACGACGGCATCGAAAAGCCGCTGAAGCTCGCGGTTTGCGTCTCGCGCAAGGACGACGAGATGCTGATCGATTTCGACGGCACCGACGCCGCCGTCGAACGCGGGATCAATGTGCCGCTGGCTTACACGACGGCCTATGCAACCTATGCCGTCAAATGCGTGGTCGCGCCGGAAGTGCCGAACAACCACGGCAGTTTCGTGCCCATTCATGTGCAGGCTCCGTCGGGATCTCTGCTCAATCCGGTGCCGCCTGCGCCGACCGCCGCGCGCCATATCCTCGGCCATTATCTGCCAAGCGTAATCTATCCCGCGCTTGCCGAAGCGCTGCCGGATCGGGTGCCCGCCGACAGCGCTGCCGGACTATGGGTCACGCAGGTCAGCGGAAAGAGCGTTGCCGGCGAGCCGTTCTCCTTCGCGTTCTTCTCGGTCGGCGGCATGGGCGCGCGTCACGACAAGGATGGCCTTTCCACCACTTCGTTTCCGAGCGGGATCCAGAACGTCTCGACCGAGATCATCGAATCCGTATCGCCGGTGCTGTTTCGCAAACGGGAGTTGCGTCCGGATTCCGGTGGGGCCGGGCGTTATCGCGGCGGGCTTGGCCAGACGATCGAATTCGAAGTGCGGGCGGCGGGCCAAGTAACGCTCTCCGCAATGTACGACCGCATTCACGATGCACCGCGCGGCACGGAAGCCGGCGGAGATGGCGCGGGCGGTGTGGTCATCGGCGAAGCGGGCCGCCAACTGGCGCCGAAGGGACGAAGCACGCTGCGGGCCGGCGAACGCGTTCATCTCGAACTGCCGGGCGGCGGTGGTTACGGCGACCCGCGTGAACGCGATCCCGCCGCGCTCGCAAAGGATATCGAGCTTGGGTTTGTCAGCAGGGACGCTGCGGCGAGCGAATACGGACGATCCTTGCACGCCAAAGCGGAAGTTCCGGCTTCCGGATCAAAAGCGGCAGGCAACAGCGGAAGGTAGCAAGGCTCGACAGCGCGGTGCTGCCGGGAATGTTCAACAGGGGAGACCGGTGTAATGAGTGTTTCAAAAGTTTTGTTGGCGGCCGTCGCTGCGTTGTCGTTGAGCGCAGCTGGTGCATCCGCTCAGACGATGAATCTGAAGCTGGGCTTTGCGACGGCTCCGACTTCTCCTTACGGCTACGCTGCGAAGATTTTCGCGGACGAAGTCAAGGAGAAGAGTAACGGCCGGATCACGATCGAGGTGTTTCCCGGCAGCCAGCTTGGCGGCGAGCGCGAGATGCTCGAGAGCCTGCAGATAGGAACGCTGGACCTGAATTTCACTTCGCCCGCGCCGCTCACGAATTTCGTACGGGAAGCCGGTATCTTTGAGGTGCCGTTCCTCATCCGCGGCTTCGATCATGCAAATGCAGTGCTCGACGGTCCGGTCGGTGAAGGCTTGCGCAAGAAAATCAACGAGCGCAACTTCGTCAGCCTCGGCTTCGGATATCTTGGCCCCGTGCATCTCGTGACGAACAAGCGCGGGATTGCAAAGCCCGATGACTTGAAGGGCATGAAAATCCGCACGCAGGAAAATGAGATCCATCTCATTACCTTCCGTACGCTCGGTGCATTGCCGACCCCGATGGCCTTTCCGGAACTGTTCGGCGCGCTGCAGCAGGGGGTCGTCGATGGCATGGACAATCCTTCCACGACCGTTCAGTCCGGCCGTTTCTTCCAGGCCGCGAAGTATCTCACGCTCACGGGTCATCGCTTTATCATGACGCCGATCCTTGCCTCGCCCGCCACCTGGAAGAAGCTGAGCGAAGCCGACCGCAAGATCGTCGCCGACGCGGCTCGCGTGGCGGGTGATGCGTTGCGCAAGCGGGTTCGCGAGCTCGAAGAAGAGACCGTGAAGGCGCTCGGCACCGCTGGCATGGAGGTCGTAAAGGTTTCCGACATCGACGCCTTTGTGAAGGCCCTGCAGCCCGCTAATGCGGAATTCGAGAAGCGGTTCGGAAAGGACGTGATCGAAGCGATCCGGAATACGAAGTAGCCGCATTTCGCCGGCGATACGAAAGGGTGGCCGCGGGAGACCTCGCGGTCACCACGCTCCCGCGACCAGCAACGTGGCGTTCGGTCCGGCCTAATAGCGGCGCTTCCGGAGGAGAACATTCAGATGGACAAGGCAGAACGCATCTTCGTTGCGGCAAATCGCTGGGCGCTGATCATTACTCTGGCGGCAATGAGTGTGATCGTGTTTGCCAACGTCGCGCTTCGCTATCTTGCAAGCTACTCTTTCGTCTGGGCTGAAGAGCTTGCGCGCTATCTGATGATCTGGATGACCTTCCTCGGCGCGGGCCTCGTGCTCCGTTTCGGAGGCCATATCGGCATCAACAGCCTTCACCACATCCTGCCGCGTCGTCTCGGTCAGTTCCTCCGCGTCGGGCTGGCCTTGCTGATGATCGTCTTCTTCGCGGCGATGGCCTGGCGGGGACTGGATTATATGCAGGTGGCGCAATACCAGAGCACGCCGGCGTTAGGGCTGCCGTTCTCGTATGTCTATGCGGTGTTTCCCGTCGGCTTCGGCTTGCTCATCGTTCACCTGCTTCTGATCATCAGACACTATGTGCTCGATCACCGGTTCGTCGAAAGCGACGAAGTGAGCGCTGATGTTGCGTCGGCGCTCTGAGGGCATGTCGTGATCCTGACGCTCGTCATTTCGATCGTGGTTCTGCTGGTGCTCGGCATGCCGGTCGCATTTGCGCTTGGCATCGCTGCCTGGCTCGCGATTCTCGTCAGCGGGCGATTTCCCGAGATCGTTATCGTAAAGGAGATGTTCTCCGGGCTTGACAGCTTTCCGCTGCTCGCCGTGCCGTTCTTCATTCTCGCGGCCGAACTGATGACCGGAGGCTCGCTAAGCGCGGTTCTTCTGCGGTTTGCCATGCAGTTTCTCGGGCATCTGCGCGGCGGGATGGGCTACGCCAACATCATGTCGCTCACGCTGTTCTCCGGGATTTCCGGCTCGGCACTCGCGGACGCCGCCGGGCCCGGCTCGATGATGGTGCGCATGATGCAGGAGGCCGGCTACAAGCGCTCCTATGCGGCGGCGCTGACGGCGGCAACGGCGGTGATCGGCCCGATCATTCCGCCGTCGATCATCATGATCATTTATGCCCTGCAGTACGAAGGCGTATCGATCATTGCGCTGTTTCTGGCAGGTTTCATTCCCGGCCTGGTGATCGCGCTCGGCATGGCGACGGTCAATTGGCACGTATCGCGCAAGCGGGGCTATCGTTCGGACGCGGTGCGGCCCAATGCCCGCGCGATGATCTGGAATACGATCAATGCGGTGCCCGCATTGCTTCTGCTCGTGATCATTATAGTCGGCATTCGCTCGGGCGTCTTCACGCCGACCGAAGCATCGGTGATCGCGATCTTTTACGCTCTGATCGTCGGCATGTTCTTCTACAGAACGTTGCGGCCGTCGGACCTTCCGCGAATTCTCGCAACGTCGGCCCTGCTTTCGGCTTCGGTGCTTGCGATGCTGGCGACGTCGCAGGCATTTGCCTGGGTGCTGACGATCGAGAGCGTGCCGCAGAATATTACGGCGACGATCATCGCCTGGGACCTAGGGCCGATTGCCTTCCTGATCGCCGTCAACATTCTGCTGTTGCTGTTCGGCATCTTCCTCGAACCGCTTCCGGGCGTGATGATTTTGGTCCCGATCCTCGCGCCGATCGCGACCGGGCTCGGCGTCGATCCCGTGCATTTCGCGGTGATCGTTTGCTACAATCTTACGCTTGGGATGATCTCGCCGCCGATCGGCAGCCTGCTTTCCGTGGTCTCGATGACTGCAAAGGTGGATTTGCCCGCGCTGGTTCGGGAGCTGACGCCGTTCCTCATCATGCATCTGTTCGTGCTGGCGCTGCTGACTTTTGTCCCGGCGCTTTCGACCTGGCTGCCGCGGGTAAGCGGGTTCTGATGCTTCAATTGCAGACTGTCACGCGATGCAAGGATTTCGGCCGCTTCGCGCAATTCCAACCGACGATAAGAAAGCATGCGTATGCGAATTGAAAAGGTAACGGCACGAGTCTTTTCTTTCGTTTTCGACAAAACCGCGCTGAGTTTCGGCGTCGGCAGAAACGTGAAGCGCGATTTCGTGATGGTGAAGGTGGTCGCCGAAGACGGGACGACAGGCTATGGCGAAGCACACCACGCCATGGCGCCGACTGCGATATCGGAAATCGTCAATCATAGCCTGACGCCGCTGCTGATCGGAATGGACTGCCTCGATCGCGAAGGCGTGTATGACCGCATTTACCGGTCGCAGATCCAGACACACGGCACCGGCACCGCCGCTGTCATCGCCGCGAGCGGCATCGATATCGCGCTATTCGATGTGGCGGGAAAGCTGTTGAAGCAGCCGGTCTGCGCACTCCTGGGCGGGAAGCCGAAGGCATCACAGGCTTACGCGGGCGGCTTGTCGCTCGGCTTTCAGCCGCTGGAGTCGCTCGAGCAGGAAGTGCGGCGCTATGTCGATCTCGGGTATAACGCGATCAAGCTGCGCGTCGGGCAGGACCCGCGGATCGATTCCGAACGGGTAGGGCATATCCGAAACGTGTTCGGCGACAAGCTGAAGATTGCCGTCGATGCAGCGACCCGCTACTCGGTGCTCGACGTGCAGGCAGTGGCGCGATACTGTGAGAAGTATAACGTGTGGTGGCTGGAAGAGCCTTTCACGCCCGATAACATAGATGGCTATAAAGCGATGCGCCGTTACACTTCGACGCCGCTGGCGGCAGGCGAGAACCACTTCACCAAGCAGGCATTCCGTGAGTTGTTGCGCGAAGGCGCCGTCGACATCGTGCAGGCCGATTGCACCAAAGCCGGCGGCATCACGGAGGTGAAGAAAATTGCCGATATGGCGGCCGCCTATCATGTCATGGTAGCGCCCCACACAAGCCAGAGCGTGTTGAGTGCCGCCGCAAATTTGCACCTGCTTGCGGCAATCCCGAATGGACTGGTTCACGAGGCGGACCTTGCGCCCGTCAATCCATTCCGCGACCGCCTTGCGAAGAATCCGATCGAGTTGTCAGGGGGCGGGATGGCGCCGCCGGCAGGATACGGGCTCGGCCTGGAGATTGACGAAGCGGAGATGGAGGATTTCGACGGCGTGGCGGGCCCTTGCTATTTGCCGCCGTCGTTCAGTTGAAACTGTTTCGGCGAGACGATAATCGCCGCGTTCAGCTTATAGCGTCATTCCGGGAATGTGATCGTCGGTAATTCTTGCGATGCAATGGCTCGCGAATTCCTGCAGCAGTTTCGTTTTCCGGATTTGGCTCAGGAAGGCGAGCCCGATCGTCGGCCGCCGGTAATTGCCCGCGAGCGGTACCCGCACCAGCTGCTTGCCATCGAGCGAGATGTCGCATTTCGGCTGCACATGAAGGATTGCGAATCCGTAGCCGTTGCCGACCAGAGAGCGCAGCATCTCGATGTTCGGCGTGGTGATGGATACCTTGGGTTCGTATCCGTCGTTCTCGAACAATTGTAGCATTGCGTCGCTGCTGAACGGCAGGTCCAGCAAGATCATCGGTTCATTACGCACGTCTGCGAGCGTGAGCGAGATGCGCGTCGCCAGCGGGTGATTGACCGGGAGCAGGACGTAAGGTGGGAGGCTTGCCAGCGGAATGAATTCGATTTCTCCCGGCATTGCCATCGCGGCGGGATCGAGGCGCACGGCGTCGTAGGTGATGGCGGCGTCGATCTCGGCCGACCGCAAGCCCTCGATCAGCGATCGCTGGTTTCCTTCAATCGGCCGCAGCATCGTGTTGGGATGCTTCTGCGTGAACTCGGACAGCAATTGCGGCATGATGATGGGGGCGAGCGTGATCATGCAGCCGACGCTCAGCTTGCCGCGGACTTCTTCGGTCAGGTCGGACGCAAGATTGTAAATCGCGTCAGCCTGCGTGATCACCGCTTTTGCTTCGCGAAGGATGGTTTCTCCGATCGACGTCAGGGACAGGCCTTGCGCGTGGTGACGGAGAAACAGTTGTACGCCCAGCTCCCGCTCCAGATGCGAGATTGCGGTCGAAATCGATGGCTGGGAAATATTGATGTATTCCGATGCCAGCTTGATGCTTCCGGTTTCCGCCGCAGCAATGAAATATTGTAGCTGTCGAAGCGAGTAACGCATTTGCATTTCTGGTCGTCGGGGCGCACGGAGCAGCCTGCGCAATTCAAAACACAGTATAGATGCATGCAGCGACCGGACGTGATGAAATTTCCGTCACGCGATGCCTAATGTTTGAATTTCCAAACCAGCCGCAAAAAAAATGGAAATTTACATGCGATCTGCGCTTTCATCTAATGCAGGCACGGTCGCGGTTTCGCGCGTATCTGCAGCGTGTTCCGCAAATCCTCATACGCAGAACCAAGGGTAAGCACGATGCTGCAAGATCTGTTCAAGCACGTCGAGAAGGACGAGCTGATCAGCGTTGCCTCGGAACTAATCAAGTTTCCCAGCTTCAAAAATCAGGAAACGCCGGTGGCGAAGCATCTTGAGCAGTGGTTTGGCGAGCGCGGATATGAAGTCGAGCTCGATGAAGTCGAGCCCGGCCGCTTTCAGACCATCGCTACGCTCAAGGGCGAAGGGGGTGGCGGCAACAGCCTGATGTTCAACGCGCATATCGATATCAACTCGCTGGTGCGCGGCTGGAAGCGCGACCCGTGGCAGGCGTGGGTCGAGGGCGACAAGCTGTTCGGCCACGGCGTGCAGAACATGAAGGGCGGGCTTGCGACGATCATGGTTGCGGCGGATGCCTTCCGTAAGGCGAACGTCAAGCTCAAGGGCGATCTCGTGCTCGCCTGTGTCGTCGGCGAAACGCAGGGCGGCGAGGGCATGCATCATCTGATGAAGCGCGGTTTTCGCACCGACATGGCCGTCATCACCGAGCCTTATGGCCGCGGCAATCTGGTCACGGTGCATGCCGGCATCCTTCACATGGCGGTGCATGTTTATGGCCGCACTGCACACATGAGCAGGCCGAAAGGCAGCATTCACGCCATCCACAAGATGGTGAAGGTGATCGAAGGGCTGAACACGGTGGATTTCACCTATACGCCGCGCGCCGACCTGCCTGACCTTCCACTTTTGAACGTCGGCAGCATCATCGGCGGCCGCGGCGACGACTACTATCTTTCCGATGCGCCCTACATTCCGGATATGTGCACGGTAATTGTCGATGTGCATTTTCTGCCCGGACAGACGGTTGAGGGTATCGTTGCCGACATTCGGCAGCGTCTCGACAAGGTCAAGGCGACGGATCCCGAAATCGATTATGCAATCGAAATCCCGCCGCCGGACTTCTTCGTCTCCCGCCGCCGGCTCGTGATGCCGCCGCTCGACGTGCCGTCGGATGCAAACATCGTCCAGGCGATTGCGCGAAACTTCGAGAAGGTGACGGGCGAGAAAGTGCGCTCGATCGGCTCTCTGGTGCCGAACTCCTACTCGGCCTGCGATACTTCGTGGCTGTGGGACGCGGGGATTCCGTGCCTGAATTACGGGCCGACCACGGGTAACGGAGGCGGCGGTCCGGAGAACGCGTTCGTCGTGATCAGCGAGATGGAGGAGTGCGCCAAGGTGCTGATCGCGACGGCAGAGGAGGTTTGCGTCGCTGCCTAGATTGGTGCGCCGCTGGTGGGAGCCGCAAGGTGAACAAGAAATCCGGAAACAGGCTGGACGTCGTTTCCATCCGGCGGGATTTGCACGCGCATCCTGAAACCGGATTTCTCGAGTATCGCACGGCATCCCGCGTCGCTTCGACCTTGAAGGAACTGGGCTGGCAGATCTCGGCCGGCCCGGAGGTGATGCGCGCCGACGCAATGATGGGGCGGCCATCGCTTCCGCGCATCGAAGCGGCGCAGAAATATGCCGCGGAAAACGGGGCGTCGCCGGAATGGGTTTCGCGCATGCCCGATGGCCAGACCGGAATCGTTGCGGACATGAAGCGGGGCGAGGGGCCGGTGGTGGCGTTTCGCTTCGATATGGACGCGCTTCCGGTGCTGGAGGCGGCGGAAGATATTCACAAGCCGGCGGCGGGAGGATTCCGTTCGCTTCGCGACGGCGCAATGCATGCCTGCGCACATGACGGGCATACGGCCATTGGTATGTGTGTCGGTGAACGGATTGCGCTCAGCGACAGCTGGCAGGGCACGGTAAGGCTCGTTTTTCAGCCTGCCGAGGAGGGCGGCCGCGGTGCCTATCCGATGGTGAAGGCGGGCGTATTCGAGAACGTCGACTATTTCTTTGCGGCACATCTGGGCTGCAACGTGCCGAGCGGGACCATTGCCGCGCAGATTTCGGGGCATCTGTTTTCTAAAAAGTTCAACGTCTCGCTGCGGGGGGTGGCCGCGCATGCGGCGTCGGCCCCGGAGCGCGGCAGGAATGCGCTGCTCGCGGGCGCCGCCATGGTAGTCGCGCTGCATGGCATCGTCAGTCCGGCGAAAGCCCGGACGGTACTGAATGTGGGCAAGATGGTTGCCGGCACGACGCGAAATGTCGTTGCCGACAGCTGCGAACTTGAACTTGAGGTTCGCGGCGACTCCGAAGAATCGCTCGCTTACATTTCCAGGCGGATGGAAGAGATCATTGCAGGCATTGCTTCGGCTTATGGGGTCGAGTTCTCGCTCGAACTTGTCGGGCATACCATCGGCGCGAGTGCCGACGCCGGCGCGATCGAGATCGTCGCCAGGGCCGCGCATGCGACGAAGGCCGTGCAATCCGTTCTGCCGAACTGGGTATCGGGCGGCAGCGAGGATGCAACATTCATGATGCGCGCCGTGCAGGAGCGCGGCGGCGTCGCGGCTTATTTCGGCATCGGCAGCAACATCCCCGCGCCACACCACGCCGCGAACTTCGATATCGATGAGCGTTCGCTCGCCATGGGGGTCGATGTGTTCGTCAATATTGCCGAACAGCTGCTGTCCCGCGAGCCGGACAATGCAAGGGAGCCGGTGACATGACCTATTCGGTCGTAGCGCGCTGCGCCGAAACCGGCGCATTCGGAATTGCGATCACGTCCTCGAGCATATGCGTGCCGAGCCGTTGTGCGTGGGTCGGTCCGCTTGGCGCGGTGGTGACGCAGAACCTGACCAACCCCGGCCTGGGGCCGGCGGGCCTGCAACTGCTTCGTCAGGGAATGGGCGCGAAGGCGGTATTGACTGCGCTTATCGACGGCGATCCGTCGCCGGCCTGGCGACAGGTCGCGGTCATCGACCGCTATGACCAGATCGCCTTTCATTCGGGCGCGAAGTCGCTTCCTGCGGTCGGGGTGAGCCGCGGCAAGGAATGCTTCGCCTTCGGAAATATCCTGGCGAACAGCGACGTTCCGAAAGCGATGACGGATCGCTTCGACATGCTGGCCGGCCGCTCGCTTGCCGAGCGCTTGCTGCAGGCGCTCGAGGCGGGTCTTGATGCCGGCGGCGAAGTGGCGGATGAGCGCGCGGCCGGTCTTCACGTTTGTCAGACTTATGACTGGCCGGTCGTGGATCTGCGTGTCGACTGGCATCCCGACCCGATCGTAAAACTTCGCGAAATCTGGACGGAGTATGAACCGCAAGCGCACCTTTTCGCGCTGCGCGCCAGCGCCCCCGAGGAAGCCGCGCTTCTGAAAGAGTCCGCCGCCCTCGGCTTGATCCAGTCCGGAAGAAAAACATGACGCAAGCGCCCATCATTTATTTTCTGAATGGTCCGAATACCAATCTTTACGGAGCCTCTGCCGCTTCGCACGCTCCCGGCGTTTCGTTTGCGGGGTTGCAGTCTGACTGCGAAGCGCTTGCGGAGAAGCTCGGCCTGTCGCTCAGGTTCCTGCAGTCGAACTATGAAGGCCAAATCGTCGACTGGATCCAGGAGGCGCGGGGCAGTGCGGCGGGTCTTGCGATCAATGGTGCGGGTCTGACCTATACCTCCATTGCCGTGCTCGACGCGCTGCTTGCGTTCGACAAGCCCATTCTTGAAGTGCACATGAGCAATATCTGGAAGCGCGAGCCGTTTCGCCACCATTCCTACATATCGCGTGCGGCAACGGGTGTTATCGCCGGTCTCGGCGCGAGAGGGTATATGCTCGCCATCCGTACACTGGCGGAACTGGTTGCTGACGGTGGAAAATGAGCGCGCAGGAATACATCGTCTATTACGGCGGAATAGATAACTTCTCCGACTGGAAGTCCGCGATCGCGCGTGAAATTCCGGACGTCGCGCTGTTCCGGCATGACGAAAGCTTCGAGCCGGCGAAAGTCCGTTACGCGATGGTCTGGAAGCCGCCGCTGGGATTTTTCAGCCGCTTCAGCAATCTGATGTTCGTCGCGAACCTTGGCGCAGGGGTCGACGCAATTCTTGCCTCTCCCGATCTGCCGGAAGTGCCGATTACGCGCATCTACGATCCGGGTATGGCGAAGCTGATGTCGAACTACATCTCCTTCGCTGTCCTGCGATACGCGCGGGATATTCCGCTTCTGGAAGCGCAGCAAAAGCAGCAGGTGTGGCAGTACAAGCGGCCGCGCAATCCGGATGAAATCCGCGTGGGCTTTCTCGGCATCGGCGAACTCGGCGCGCATGCAGCAAAGCAGCTTGCGCAGCAGGGGTTTGCCGTGACCGGATGCTCGCGCTCGGCGTCTCCGGTCGATGGCATCGAGAAAGTGTATCCGCTGGAGCGGATAAAGGAGTTTCTGAATCAAACCGAGATTCTGGTCGTCATGCTTCCGCTGACCAGGGAAACCCGCGGTCTGATCGATGCCGAACTGCTGTCCGCGCTGCCTGAGGGCGCGAAGATCATCAATCCGGCGCGCGGCGCCATCTTCAAGGAAGCCGATCTTATCGGCGCACTTCAATCCGGGCATATCGAAGCGGCGACGCTCGACACCTTCGAGGTCGAGCCGCTGCCGAAGAACAGTCCGCTATGGACGTTGCCGAATGTTCTCATTACGCCGCATCTGGCATCGCATCCGGTCCCGTCATCATCGGCGCCGCAGATTGCAGAGAACATCCGACGCATGCGCCGCGGCGATAAACTGTTGAACGAAGTGTTTCGTTCGCGCGGCTACTAGCGAATTCAAATTTCCGATCTTCCTGCGACGCAACCTGGTTGCGGCGGACAATACTCGTTTCGTTCGATGAATTGTCGCGCGGACGGCTGCTTCTACTTTTCCAAATCACGGCATCGGCTTTGAGAATCGGGGTGCTTCACGCTTACGCGGTGAAATGCACAAATTACCGACGCTCTTCAATCGATACACGCTGCGCGCGTTTATTTACGCGAAACGCTCCTTGGCACGATGCTTGCTGATCTTGGTGTACTCGGCAGTGCGACATTCTGTGCTGCAAGCAGGTAGGAGGTTCGAATGAAGATACGTGGGTTAATGTTTGCGGCAGTCATGTCGGCGATCGGGATGAGCGCCGCCGGCGCGCAGGAAAAACTCGTGATCGACAGCTGGGGCGGAAAATTCCCGAAGTCGGTAACAGAGTTCGTCGCCAAGAAGTTCAAAGCGGAAACCGGTGCCGACATCGAATTCATCACCGGCGGCACGATCGATCGCCTGAACAAAGCCAAGCTGATGAAGGCGCGCCCCGAAAGCGATATCACGTTCACGACGGCGCATGTCGGCTGGCTCTACGTCAATGACGGCCTGTTCGAGAAGCTCGACCTTTCCAAGATTCCGAACGCAAAGAACCTCTTCAGCACGTCGAAGATCAGCGACTATCACCTCGCCGTGTACGGCTATGTCTACACGATCGCATACCGTACCGATCTGACACCGAAGGGAATTGAATTCACGACGTGGGAAGATCTGTGGCGTCCCGAGCTGAAGGGCATGATCTCCGCGGCCGACTTCGATCCGAGCCACGTCATCAGCGTGGCGGCGCATCTCGCCGGTGCGCCCGCGGCGCATTGGGAAAAAGGCCAGGACAAGCTTCGCGCGCTGAAACCGAACTTCAAAGCGTTCTTCACGAACGATGCGAACAGCATCCAGCTGTTCTCCTCTGGTGAGACGCCGGTGCAGGTTCTTCTTTCGTCGAACGGCTATCACATGATGAAGCAGGGCGTGCCGATGAAGATCGTTGTGCCGAAGGAAGGTGCCGTGCTCGGCATCGACACCATCTCGATCACCAAGGGCACGAAGAAGGCCGACCTTGCCTACAAGTTCATTAATATCGTGCTGTCGCCCGAAGTGCAGAAGGGATGGGCGGAAAGCGAGAAGCGTAGCCCGGCCGTCTCGAACGTGAAGCTGAGCGACGAGACCGCGAAGCTGCCTGGCGTCATGACGACCGAAGAGCAGTGGAAAACCATGACGCTTCCGATGGACCAGAAGGTGCGCGCCGAAAAGCTCGGCGAATGGCGTAAGTGGTTCACCGAGAACATGATCGCGAAGTGATCTGAACCTCAAGATTTGCGCGGACGGTTCCTGAGCGGGCCGTCCGCGCGACAAGGCGGAACACATGAAGAAGCGTCACTTTATAGGATGGTTCCTTACGCCCGCGGCGATGGTCGCGATCGGCTTCGCAGCGCTCATGTTTGCGATGCTGCAGTATGGCCTTCGAGCGCATATCCCCGGGTCACTGGATGTCGGCGGCTTCACGTTCGAGAATTTCACGGTGATCGTGAAGAACTCGATCTACGCGAAGGTCTTCGTCGATACGGTAGTGATCTGCTTCTTTACCGCGCTGTTTTCCCTGCTGCTCGGCTACCCGCTGGCCTATGCGCTGGTGAATGTCGAAAGCAAGTGGATCAAGTCCGCAATCCTCATCATTTCAATCACGCCGCTCTTTCTGGGCGAGGTCGTGCGGACCTATTCCTGGATTCTCGTCCTTGGAAATTCCGGCTTCATCAATAGCGTGCTGATGGGGCTCGGGATCATCGAGCGGCCGTTTCAGCTGATGTTCACGACCACAGGCGTCACCATGGCGCTGGTGCACGTTACGCTGCCGATCGTCGTCATCATGCTTGCGGTGGCGATCGCGCATATCGATCAGGATTACAAGAAAGCGGCGACGAGTCTCGGCGCCGGCCCGGTGCGCGTTTTCATGACGGTCACGCTGCCGCTTTCCATCCCCGGAATTCTGGCCGGGACGCTTACGGCATTCGCGACGACGTTCAGCGCGTTCGCGACGCCGAGTGTAATCGGCGGCGGCAAGATCAACATGGTGTCGAACCTGGTTTATCAGCTCGGCCTTGCCTCGTTCAATTTCCCGCTTGCGGCCAGCCTGAGCATTTCCAGCCTTGCCCTCATTCTCCTGATCGTCGGTCTCGTCGGAAGAGCATCGAAGAAGGTCGAGCGCTATGCGGAGCACTGAGCAATGAACGCAAAAGTCATGAAGTCGCTGCCCGGATTTCTCGTCAAGGCGCTGGTTGTTGCGATTCTCGGCTTCATTCTGATGCCGACGATCGTCGTGGCAATATCGGCGTTCGACGCGCGGGAATTTCAGGCGTTTCCGCCGAAGGACCTTTCGATTCGCTGGTTCATCAACGCATTCGAGTACCGCGATTTCAGGATCGGTCTCGTAAACAGCGTTTATGTGATGCTGTGGACGTCTTCGCTGGCGCTGTTGATCGGCGTCGGGTTCTCGCTCGCGCTGCATCGCTACGAGTTTCAGTACAAGAGAACGCTGGAAACGATTCTGATGTCGCCGCTGATCGTGCCGCATTTCACGGTCGGGCTCGGCATTCTCATTCTTCTGGCGCAAGCCAATCTGCCGCTCAGCTACGCCGCGGTCATCTTCTGCCATCTGGTGCTCGTGCTGCCTTACGTCATCCGGAGCATCTATGTTTCGCTGAAGAATCTGGATGGTCGCTATGAGCTTGCGGCGGCGAGTCTGGGTGCTTCGCCGCGCCGCGTGTTGTTCACGGTGACGCTGCCGCTGTTGATACCCGGCATGGTCGGCGGATGGCTGTTCGCGGCAATTCTCTCGTTCAACGAATTCACCGGTTCGCTCTTTATCACGAACCAGTCGACCCAGACGCTGCCGGTCGCGATGTACAACTATGTGCGCGAATACGCCGACCCGACGCTGGCGGCGATTGCGGTCGTCTACATCGTGATCACCGGCACGCTGCTGGTCCTTGCGAACTACTACCTGGGTTTGGGGAAGGTGCTGAATGTCGAACAGACTCGCTGATAATCTCAAGGAGAGCGCGATTGTGAAGGCTTCGATGACGCCGGAGACGATTGCCGTAAAGCTGGATGCCGTCACCAAACGCTTCGGCGATACGGTCGCGCTCCACGAGGCTTGGCTCAAAGTACGTTCGGGCGAGTTCATGACGCTGCTCGGCCCTTCGGGCTGCGGCAAGACGACGATTCTCAACCTCGTCGCCGGCTTTCTCGAGTGCGATGCCGGTGAAATCTTCATCAGCGGCGAACTGGTGACGGAAACGCCTACCTACAAGCGCGAGATCGGGATCGTCTTCCAGAACTACTCGCTGTTCCCGCACATGACCGTCGAGAGTAATGTCGGATACGGGTTGCGCGCGCGCGGCGTGAAGGCCGAGGAAATCGCGGTCCGTGTCAACGAGGCGCTGGAGCTGGTCAAGCTGTCGGGCTTCGAGAAGCGCAAGCCCAAGCAACTGTCCGGCGGCCAGCAGCAACGCGTGGCGCTCGCACGCGCGCTGGTGCTGCGGCCCAAGGTGCTCCTGCTCGACGAGCCGTTCTCCGCGCTCGACAAGAATCTGCGCGCCTCGATGCAGATCGAGCTCAAGGAGATCCAGAGCAAGCTCGGCGTGACCACGATCTTCGTAACCCACGACCAGAGCGAAGCGCTCAGCATGTCGGACCGGATCGCGGTGATGTCGGCCGGCAAAATCCGGCAGATCGGTACGCCGATGGAGGTCTATGAGCATCCGTCGGATGAGTTCGTCGCTTCGTTCATCGGCGATGTGAACGTTTTTGCCGGCCGCGTTGGCGAAGCGGGTCGCATTGCTATCGGCGAGACCGAGATCGCGCTGCCGGAAGCGAAGCGCGGTTCGACCAGCGGCAGTTCGGTGAGGCTGTTCGCCCGCCCGGAACATCTCCGGCTTGTGAACGCGGAGATGGCGGGTTCGCTGCAGGCGACCGTGCAGACGCTGGTCTATCAGGGAAGTCACATCGACGTGCATCTGGCCTGCGCAAGTGCCGAGAGCGGCCGAATAATGGTGCGCGTTCCGTCCGCCGCCGTGAGCGAGAAGCTCGCAGTGGGCGCGCCGGTAGGGCTGCAGTTCGTGCCTGAGAAGCTGAACATCTTCAACATGAGTGAATGAAATGAAATTATTCTACGCGATCACGTCGCCTTACGTCAGAAAGGTGATGGTTACGGCTTACGAGCACGGGCTTACCGACCGCATCGAACTGATCAAGATGCCGGCGAAGGATCCGCTGGAGCCGTCCATTGCGACTAGCCACAACCCGCTCGGAAAAATCCCGACGCTGATTACCGACGACGGCGAGGCGATCTACGACAGCGTCGTGATCTGCGAATATCTCGATGGGCTTGCTCCGGAAGCGAAGCGGCTGTTTCCCGGCGGCGAGGAGAAAATCCCTTCACTCGTGCTGCATGCGCTCGCCAACGGCATGATCGATGCGGGCATGGCGGCGCGCGCCGATGAAGTCGTCAGGCCGGAAGCTTTTCGCTGGGAAGGCGGCAAGAACTACCAGATGGAGAAGATGAGGCTCAGCCTCAAGGAGATCGAGAGCAGGGTCGATATGTTCGACGAGGCGCTCTGCATCGGCAAGATCACCGTCGCCTGCGGGCTCGGCTGGTTCGATTTCCGCTTCCCGGGGTTCGACTGGCGCGCGGATTTTCCGCTGACCGCACAGTGGTTTGAATCGGTGAGCATGCGTCCGTCGATGCAGGCAACGCGGCCGGCGTAACGGGCAGAATTTTCCGAACTAGCCCGAAGGAAAATGCGATTTTACTTGGTCGGAAAATTTTCCTTCATTCGTAATGCAGTTTTGCCCGCGGCACGCGGGAGTAATTTGAAGGATAGCGCAGGCGATGATCAGGACAGGTGAGCAGTATCGGGATTCCATCCGTGACGGCCGGCGCGTCTGGATAAACGGCGAGCGGGTTCAGGACGTGACCCGCCATCCGATGTTCCGTCCTGCGATTGATGTGCGTGCCTCCTGGTACGATATGCAGCACGACGCCAAGCATCGCGCGACGCTGGTGACGGAAACGGAAAAGTTCGGGCCGGTCTCCAAGGTTCTGTCGATGCCTTACACGAAAGAGGACTGGCACGAGAAGCGCGCGGCGGTCGAGCTCATGTTTGGCGCCGCAGGGGGCTTCATCACGCGCTATGGCGATCCCGGAGAGCTCTGGGCCCTACACGACGGCGAGAAGGTGATCGCCGATCTCGTGCCGGAATATGTGCAGAACGTCCGCCGCCATATTGATCGCGTCATCGAGCAGGACCTGTTCACGGCCTCCGCGAATACCGACCCGAAGGGCGACCGCTCCAAGCGCCCGCAGGATCAGGATCCCGACATGCTGCTGCGTGTCGTGAAGGAGACCGACGCCGGCATCATCGTGCGCGGCGCCAAATACGAGACGGCGGCGGCTTACGCCAACCAGGCGTTCACGAAGCCGACGATCGCGAATTGGGGCGACAGCGAGCTTTCCGATTACGCGGTCGGCTTCATGTGCAATCTGAGCGCGCCGAACCTGCGCTTCATCTGCCGGACCGGCTTCGCCGGCAACGGAAGCCCGGAAGATTATCCGCTGTCGAGCCGGTTCGACGAGGTCGATGCGCTGATCGTGTTCGACGACGTGCTGATCCCGTGGGAAGACGTGTTCTTCTGCCGTCAGACCAATGCCGCGACCTACATTCGCAGCACGCTGCATCGCTACGTCGTGTTCACCTTCGTGATGCGTGCAATGAAAATCGCCGACATGCTGATCGGCGCTTCGCTTCTCAACGTGCGCCAGACCGGCCTCGAAAAGCAGCCGGCGGTGCAGGAGAAGCTCGCCCACATGGCGGTCTATCGCGAAGGCATCAACGCCTACCTCACGGCGGCGATTGCCAGCGCGGAAAGGAGCCCCGGCGGACTGATGATGCCGGCGCAGTCCTTCATGATGACGGGCCGGGTTTTCGCGGTGATGAACCTGCACGAGATCGTCCATATCGCCCGCGAGCTTTGCGGCGGTCAGGTGTGCATTACCCCCGATATTGCGGCGTTCCGCGATCCGGAAACCGCGCCCTGGCTCGAGAAGTACTACACGATCAACGAGTCCTGGCAGGCGGAAGACCGCCGCAAGCTGCTGGCTTATGCGCGCGATCTCATCAATTCGGATTTCGCCGGTCATCAGCTCAGCTTCAACTTGTTCTCGCACTCGCCGCCTTATGCGTTGCTCGGCGCGGTCTATCGAAACTTTCCTTGGTCCGAGCCGGTCGATTTCGTGCGCAAGTCTGCCGGGCTTTCCGACCGCGTGAAGTGATGCCGTGAAGACGAAGCTTCAATTCCACCAGCAAGGCTTCGATCATGCGGATATTTCGGGGATCTGGAGGTCGGGCGAGGCGTCGCGCGATTTCCGGACGCTCTGCTCGTTTGGTGGCCGCTTCGCGGGCACCGCAAGCGAGCGCAATGCCACGGAATATCTTGCGCTTCGGCTGGAGCAGATCCTTGGCGTGCAGGCGCGGCGGCTGCCGGTACCTTATCTCGGCTGGGACCGCATCGGCGGCCGGCTGGATATGGCAGACGGCGTCACGATCCCGGCGACGCCGCTCGGCCGCTCTCCGGCGGTCAGCAAGCTGAAAACAAAGGTTGTCGATCTGGGGCGAGGCACGCGCCGCGATTTCGATGCCGCTGCCGACAGGATCGCGGGTTGTGCCGTGCTTGTCAGCCACGAATACATGCTCGCTTCCGGCCATGTGCACCGCCGCGACAAGTATCGCTGGGCGAAGATGTTCGGCGCTTCGGCTTTCATCATTGCCTGCAATCTTCCGGGCAATCTCACGGTGACCGGCTCGGCGGGAAGCGGCGCCGAGGACGATATTCCCGCGGTCGGGGTGTCATATGAAGACGGCCGGCGCCTTGCCGCGCAAGACGGCGAGATTTCCATCACGGTCGAGGGGAAGTTCGAGAGACGCGTTGCGGAGAATCTGGTCGTCGATATTCCCGGCAACGGCGATCGCGTCATCCTGCTCTGTGCGCATATCGACGGGCATCACCTTTCCGAGAATGCGATCGACAACACTTCCGGTTTGACCGTGCTGCTGCTTGCAGCCGGCGTGATCGCCGACATTGCCGAGCGCAGCCGCTATGGGCTCAGGATCGTCCTGTTCAATGTCGAGGAATGGGCGGTCATTGGTTCCAAACACTATCTCGACTCGCTGCCGGAGCAGGAACGTGCACGCATCGTCCTGAATATCAATCTTGATTCCGTCGCGGGCGCGCGCTCGCTCACCGTGCTGACCAGCGGACTTTCGGATTGCGAAGCGCTCGTGAACGAAGTGAACGAGCGTTCGTTGCTGGCACTTGGTATTGAGCGGCCGTTCCTGGGCAATTCCGACCATGGAAATTTTATCCGGAAAGGGATTCCGGCAATGCGCCTTTGCGCTGGCTGGAATGACCCGGCCTCGAACCTGCGTTTTCTTCTGACGCCCGCCGATACGCCCGACAAGGTTTCTCTGCCCGAGATCGGGACGGCGGCGGTGGCAACGGCAATGCTTTTCGAGCGTGCGGTGCAGAGAGACGAGTTTCGCTTCGACCGCGCGCCGGTCAATGGAGAAGTCTAGTGAAGGATATTCAGGAACGCTTCAGGCTTGCCATGCGCGGAACCGTTTCCGGCGTTTCGATCGTGACCGCGGCCGGGGAAACCGGACACGTTGGCGTCACCGTGTCCTCGCTCTCGTCGCTGTCGCTGGAGCCGCCGTCGATCCTCGTGGCGATTCACGAGAAAAGCTACGCGCTTGCGACGATCGAGGCGCGGAAGCACTTCGCCGCCAATATCCTGTCGGGCAGCCAGATGTATCTCGCGGAGATCTTTGCCGGAAGAAGGCCGGACATGAGAGGCGACAGGTTCAGCCATGCCTGCTGGCGAACGCTCGCGAGCGGCGCGCCGATTCTGGAGCATGCGATCGCCGCTTTCGACTGCAAGCTGGTGCAGGTCGTGCCGTTCGGGTCGCACCGGATTCTTCTTGGCGAGGTGCTGGACCTTCGCCATTCCATCGCGCCGGCGCTGTTCTATTCCAACGGCGTTTTCGGGACTGCGCAGTCCGATCTCGGATAGCATTGCCGATCCCGGATAGCGTGGCTGGTGCGCTTCGAAGAAAGCGCGCCGCAAACTGCTCAAGCGTCAGCCTATGAATTGATCTCAGGCGAGCTTCTTTCTGGTTGGCCGGGCTTTGCGTTTCGACGCCGACCGCGTCGTCAGATAGTCCGAGCTTTTTGCAAGCCGCGATTTCAGGTGGCCGGCGAAATCAACGGCGGTTGCGCCGCCATCGGATAGCCGACGCATGATCTTGCACAGTATTCTGAACTCGTCGGCATTCAACGTCTCAAAAAGCATGTCGTTGACAGGCCGCTGGAGGATCGCGAGACGAGCGAGCAGGGCGTTTCCCTGACTTGTTATCGCCAGTCTCACACGCCGGCCATCCACCTGATGTGGACGCTTGCTGACCAGCTTGTCGTCGACGAGCTTGTTTATCTCGAGCGTCACGAAAGCGCTGCTCAGGTGGAGACGCTTGGCGATATAGCCGACACCTTCGCTTTGCGGAGATTGTGCGATCGCGATCAGGATCAAATATTGGGCAGTGGAAAGTCCGGCGTATTCCGCGAACTTCCCGCGCGCTGCTTCGAGGCAGCTGCCGAACGCAAAGAAATCATACAGTAACGCTCGAAACGTCCGGTCGCTCCCCTGGTCGAGCAGTTCCGCTTTCGAGACCGTTCGCAGATTGGCCAATGTTTGATCCCCCATGCCGCGCTTCTGTGCAGCAAGTTAGCCAACCCGGCCGCATTGCACAATTGACAGCAATTTATATTTGCCACAAAACTATCTCAGAAATGGAAACGCAAGCACCGCGTTGACGTTTGGAGGCGGGATGGACGGCCGAGGCTTTCGCAAAGCGCTAGGAGAGTTCGCTACCGGCGTCGCCATCATTACCGCCCGCAGCAAGGGCGAGGAACTGATCGGCATGACGATGAGCTCCTTCAACTCCGTTTCCGTCGATCCTCCACTGGTTCTGTTCAGCGTAGATCGTCGCGCGTACAGCCTTGATGCGATGCTCGTGGCGTCAGGTTTTGCCGTGAACGTGCTTTCGCGCGATCAGGAATGGCTTTCCGACAGGTTTGCACGCGCGCTCGGCGACAAATGGAGCAGCGTCGAGCACACGATCGGGCATGAAGAGGCGCCGCTGCTGTCTGGCGCTCTCGCGCATTTCGAGTGCGAGCCTTACGCGAATTACGAAGGCGGCGACCACATTATTTTTGTCGTTCGCGTGCTTCGGTATTCGGTGCGGGGCGATCCCGCGCAGCCTTTGATTTTCTTTCGTGGTCGGTATCGGGATCTCGTTGGTGAGGGCGAGAGAGAACCCGCCTGGCCACTGCCAATCCACTACTAATAACGGATGGAACGACCCAAATGATGCGATCAGCCAAAGAGTATTTGTCGGCACTGCGGGATGGCAGGCAGATATTCATCAACGGCAAGCTCGTTGAAGATGTCACGACGCACCCCGCGTTTCACAATGTAGCCCGCTCGATGGGGCGGCTGTTCGATTTTGCGAAAGCCGACGCCAACCGCAAACTCATGACGTTCGAAACCGAAGCGGGGCCGGCAAACCGGATATGGCAGCTCCCGACTTCCTATGACGAACTTGTCGAGCGCCGCCACGCGCTTGAGGCGTGGGGTTCGCTGCATGCCGGATATCTGGGCCGCGCGCCCGATCACGTTGCCTCGTGCATTTCCGGTCTTTACATGGGGCTCGACGTTTTCAACGAATACGATCCGGCTCGGGCCGAAGCGCTGGCGAATTACTATCGCTATGCGCGCGACAACGATCTCTATCTCACTTATGTGATCATCAATCCGCAGGCGGACCGCTCGAAGGGCGCTGCCGAGCAGGCGGATCCGTATCTCACGGCAGGGGTTGTCGCGAAGGACGCCGAAGGAATTACCATTCGCGGCGCGAAGATGCTTGCGACCGGCGGCGTCGTCGCCGACGAAGTCTTCGTCACCACGATCCAGCCGATGCGCCCGGGCGAGGAGCGGTATGCGATGTCATTCGCCATACCGATCGGCGCCAAGGGATTGAAGCTGCTTTCGAGGAAGTCCTACGAGGAGTCCGCCGGCGCGGTCTTCGACAGTCCGCTCTCGAGCCGCTTCGACGAGAACGATTCCGTGCTTTATTTCGACGACGTCAAGGTGCCCTGGGAGCGCGTGTTCATCGAGGGCAGCGTGGAGATGTGCCAGAAGCAGTTCCACGCAACGCCGGCGCATGTATTCCAGAATTATCAGGCCATGGTCCGCCTGACGGTCAAGCTGCGCTTTCTCACGGGGATCGCGCATCGCATTGCCGAGATCAACGGCGTGACCCAGTTTCCGCAAGTCAAGGAAATGCTCGGTCAGGTCGCGGCCGAGGCGGGTATGGTCGATGCCCTGGTCGCGGCGATGGAAGCGAAGGGTTCGATGTACGGACCCTACTACATCCCGCACAAGCATACGCTCTATTCCGCGCAGGTCTTGACGCAGCAACTGTATTCCAAGGTCGTCAACACGCTTCGCGAGCTGGCCGGCGGCGGCATGATCATGCTGCCGTCCTCGGTCGAGGACTATTCGAATCCCGAGATTGCCGATCTGATCTCGAAGACGCAGCAGTCGCCCAATGCCAGCTCGAGCGAGCGCGTGAAGTTCTACAAGCTTGCATGGGATGCGGTGGGGTCCGAATTCGGATCACGACACCAGCAGTATGAAATGTTCTACGCCGGCGCGACTTTCGTGACGAAGGCGCATTCCTACCGGACATACGACTGGGCATCCGCGAACAAGCTCGTGCAAGGAATTCTCGAATCCTACGACCTCGCCGGCGATCTAAGCCGCGAGAACAAGGCAGCGTGAGGGAGCGCCGGTATGCCCGTAAACAAGAAACACGATGAGTTCTACACGCTCGACATGTCGTCGGGGTGGGAAACTCCGGCGGGTTACCCTGCCGGAATTCAGCAAAAGATTCTTTCCGGCGCACTGGACGAAGAGGCAATGCGCGGTACGCGCACGCGGCTGCTGCGCTTTGCGCCGGGGACCTACACCACGAAGCCCTTTTCTCACGAGTACTGGGAGGAGGTTTATCTCATCTCCGGAGACCTGATCGTCGGCAATGACGAGAAGGGCAATGGCGGACAGAATTTTCCGCCGAACACCTATGCGTGCCGCCCACCGCACGCAAAACACGGGCCGTTCAAATCAGAGAACGGCTGCATGCTTATCGAAATTCACTACTTCGATCCTGTTTAAGTCACCCACTCGTATCAGCACTCGCAAACGGGGGAATAAAAATGAAAGTACGAAATTTCCTACTGTGTTTGGCATTCGCAGCCGGTGTGGCGGCGTCCGGACCCGCTTCCGCGCAGGAAAAGCCGGCAACGCTCAATGTCGGCATCTTCACCTTCACCTCCGGCCCGGCCGCGGCCTATGGCATGCCAGGCAAGAATGCCGCCGATCTGATGATCGAAATGATCAACGCGACCGGCGGCATCGGTGGCGTTCCGCTCGCTGCAACCTATGTCGATGAGGCGCAGGGCGCGCAAGGCGTGATCGCCGAGTATCGCCGGCTGGCCAGCGATCAAAAGAACCAGGTCATGATTGCAGCGCTGTCCAGCGCGAACTGTCTTGCCTTGGCTCCGATTGCCGAGCAGTTGCAGATGCCGACCATCGGCTGGAACTGCGATACGCACCAGCTGCTGCTGGACGGCAAGAGCAAGTTCGTGTTTCGGCCCAACGGAAACACCATTCCCGAGTTCATGGCCTATGCGATCTATCTGCTGCAGCACAAGCCGGACGTGAAAACGATCGCGATCATCAATCCGGACTATGCCTTCGGTCACGATGCGGCAACGATCTTCAAGGCCGCGCTGAAGGCGTTCAAGCCGGATGTTGAAGTGGTCGCCGAGCTTTATCCGAAACTCGGCTCTCCGAACTTCCAGACCGAGATTTCCCGCCTCGCGACCGCGCGGCCGGATGTGATTTTCTCCAATCTCTGGGGTGCGGATCTTGAGAATTTCATCCGTCAGGCCTCGCCCCGCGGGATCTTCTCGTCCAGTCAGGTGGTTCTGGCGCTCGGTGAAACCGTTCTCCAGCGCGTTCCTCTGCCCGAAGGCGTGATCGTCGGCGTGCTCGGCGACGGCTGGTGGATGTCGTCGGATTCGAAGAAGAACGAGATGACCGCGAAATTCGCCGAAGCCTACAAGAAGCGCTTCGGGGAGTATCCGGTGTTCCCGTCGATGAAGATGGCGAATACGCTGCTTTACATGAAGGCGGCCTACGAAGCCGCGCTCAAGAAGAATAACGGAAAATGGCCGACGCGCGAACAGGTGGCCGATGCCATGAAGGGAAGCGTCGTTCCCACCCTGACCGGTATTGCGCGCACGCGTCCCGACAATGACGGCGTCGTCGATCAGATCGTCGGCGTGACGGTCAAGTCGTCCGCGTACCCGTTCCCGGTGATCGGAAAAATGGTCCGCTACAAGGGCGAGTCGTTGATGCCTGCGGGTAATGAAGACCCGATCAAGTGGATTTCTACGTTGAAGCCCGACTTCGTGGCCAATGCCCCGAAGCCGGACAGCTACAAGTAGCGCCATACACCACAGACCCGGAAGCGGTTGTTACATACGATGCTTGCTCTCGCGATCACTCTTCTGCTCGACAGTCTGGCCAGCGCGGCGCTGATATTCTTTGCCGCCGTTGGATTGACGTTGGTCTTTAGTGTTCTGCGCGTATTGAATGTGGCTCATGGCAGCCTCTATTCGATCGGAGCCTATGTAGCCGCTTCCGGGTGCCTTTTCGTCGCGAGCGCGGGGCTCGATCCTCGCCTCTCGTTCGTGGCGCTGCTTTTCAGTGCGGTTCTCGTCGCCGCGGCGCTTGGGCCGCTGATCGAAAGAACGCTGATCCGCTGGACGTACGGAAAATCGGAAGCGGTTCAGATTCTCGTGACGTTTGGCCTGTTCCTGATGCTGGAGGACATCCAGAGAAAAGTATTCGGCGTGCAGTCGTTTTACGAAGACACGCCGATGCGACTTCTCGGAACTTCGGAAATCGGGGGGATTGTCTATCTCAACTACCAGCTCCTGCTTATTGCCGCCGCTGCCGTCGTGGTGGTCGGGCTGCGCCTGATCATCCGGCGGACCCGAATCGGCCGGCTGGTAACCGCCGTCGTGGTGGATCGCGAGATGGCGCTCTCGGTCGGGATCAATACGAGCCGCATCTTCGTGCTTGCGTTTTCGTTCGGCGTTTTTCTCGCGGCGTTGGGCGGTGCCCTGGCCGTGCCGACATCGGGCGTTGCTCCCGGACTGGGGGCCGACACCATGGTCCTTGCGTTCGCGGTCGCCGCGATCGGCGGCCTGGGGCAAATTGAAGGGGCCGCGGTTGCAGCCGTCATCGTCGGGGTCGCGCGGGTTCTTGCGATCTATTTCGTGCCGTCGCTCGATGCGGTCGCGCCTTATGCGGCCATGCTGGCGGTGCTGCTCGTCAAGCCTTACGGACTGTTTGGCTCCGTAACTGCGAGGCGGATCTGATGGTTCGTATCGCGTTCATCGTGGGCCTTGCGGCGCTGGCCATTGCGCCGCTGCTGGCACCCTGGCTGCAATTCGTTCTCACGGTCGCGATTGCGAAGGGATTTGCGGCGCTCGGGGTCGCGATCCTGTTGCGGGCGGGGCTGATCTCGATTGGCCATGCAATGTTCTTTGCCGTCAGCGCCTATGCCTCGGCCTTTCTGCTTCGTTTCGGTGTCACCGAGTTCGTCGCGATCCTGTTGATTTCGGTCATCGTGTCGGGGATCGTCGGCGCCATCGCGGGTCTCTTTCTCGTCCGCTATCGCGCGATATTTTTCGCGATGTTGAATCTCGCGATTTCGATGGTGTTTTACGCGCTGTTTGCGAAGCTCTACCGCGTAACCGGCGGCACCGACGGCATGCCGATGCCAATCCCCACCTTGTTCGGCGCATCGCTTAGCGAACCGGTGTTCAAGAACATCCTCTTCTACCTCTCGATCGGCCTGATGCTTGCGGTCGGGTGGCTCATGCACAAGTACCTGCAAAGCCCGCTGGGACAGGCGCTGGCGGCGGTCCACACGAACGAGGTGAGGCTCGAATATATCGGCGTCTCGGTGAAGCGGGTGCTTCTCGTCGCCTATATTATCTCCGCGGTTCTCGCCGGCATCGGCGGCACCATCGCCGGCTTCGCAATCGGCCGCGTGATTCCGGACTTCGCGTTCTGGACGGCATCGGGGCATCTCGTGCTGGTTGCGGTTCTCGGCGGGATTGGCGGTATCGCCGGAGCGTTCATCGGCGCGCTGTTCCTAGAGTTGTTGCACACGGTCGCGGTCACGATCACCGATGCGTGGAATTTCATCGTCGGCGCGGTGCTGATCGGAGTCATCATGTTTCTCCCGCAAGGGCTTTACGGGTTGCTGACGCGCCGGAAAGTGTCGGTGAAATGAGCGCGCGCGTCCTGAAGGTCAGGGATATTCACGTCGACTTCGGCGGCATCAAAGCGGCCGACGGCGTGAGCCTCGACGTGTTCGACGGTGAGTTTCTCGCTGTTATCGGGCCGAATGGTTCGGGCAAGACGACCTTGCTGAACATTTGCACCGGTTATGTGCGGCCGGCTTCGGGCGAGATCCATTTGCACGACCGCGAGATCACGAAACTTTCGCCGCGCGACATCGCTCATCTTGGCGTCGCGCGAGCCTTTCAGATTCCGCAGTTGTTCTCGGACCAGACCGTTATCGACAACATTATGCTGGCGCTTGCCGCCAAGAAGGGCTTCTGGACGGGAACGCGTCCGCTCGCGTCCGAAAGCCGCCGGGCAGAGGCGGAGTCGCTGCTTGGCCTTTTCGGGCTCGAACAGGACAAGGACCGGGTCAGCAATACGCTTCCCGAAGGTCACCGGAAGCTTCTCGATATCGCCATTGCGCTCGCACAAAAGCCGCGCCTGCTGCTTCTCGATGAGCCGACGAGCGGCGTCAGCGCGCTCGAGCGGTTTCAGATCATGGAAGCGTTGATGGCGGTGCTGCGAAAGCAGAACGTCACCGCGCTTTTCGTCGAGCACGACATGGATGTCGTGGCGCGCTACGCGGACCGGGTGCTGGTCTGGAACTCCGGGAAGATCATGGCCGAAGGCAGTCCGGACCAAGTATTCAGCGATGCGAGAGTGCTCGAGAGCGTCGTGGGAGTGGCGCGATGCTGACGTTGAACGATGTGCGTGCGTCCATCGGCGGGGTGCCGGTTCTTCGCAATGCAAGCTGTGTTGTTGCCAACGGCAAGACGACGGTTCTTGTCGGGCGCAATGGCGCCGGTAAAACGACGACGCTCCGGGCAATCATGGGACTGCTCAGGATCGACCACGGAGAAATCCGGCTCGACGACCGGGATATCGTGGCCGATCCGGCATATCTGCGCGCGAAGCTGGGGATCGGTTACGCGCCGGAGGACCGCAGGCTGGTTCCTGAATTCAGCATCGAAGAAAACATCACCTTGCCGGCATTGGCGCTTGCGCTTCCAGGCGCGGAAGTCAGCCGCCGTCTCTCTGAAATTTACAGCCTGCTGCCGCAGCTGGAAAAATTGCGGCTCCGGCCCGGCGGCTCGGTTTCCGGCGGTCAGGGCAAGATGGTTGCACTGGGGCGCGCACTGATGGTTGCGCGGACGGCGCTGCTGCTGGACGAGCCGTTTCAGGGGCTGGCGCCGGCGCTGGCGCTCGAATATGCGCAGACGCTCGGCGAGTTGCGGAAACGCCGGCCCGAGCTTTCACTCCTGATTACGGAATCGTCCCCGGCGCTTCTCAACGATGTCGCGGACGTAACCTTCCAGATCGAGCGTGGGGACATTTCCCCGGCCTAGGGATGCGTGAGAAAATAAAATGACATTGCGCTTCAGAAGACATGCCGGAAACATTCAGGACAGCGTTGCAATCGAGATCGATACGCTGGTCATCGCGGGATGGGCTGGCCGGAACGCCGCTGCAATAGAACATCATATCGAGGAGCTTGCCGCACTCGGCATCCCCCGTCCTTCGACGACACCGCTGTTCTATCGCGTGGCTGCGGAGACTTTGACGCAAACGGACAAGCTGACTGTGCTCGGCCCCGACGGCTCCGGCGAAGTCGAACCCGTGATCGTTTCCATGGCTGACGGCCTGTGGGTCGGGATCGGTTCGGATCACACGGATCGAAAGGCCGAAGCCCATGGCATTGCGCTATCCAAACAGATGTGCGGCAAGCCGGTCGGGATTGAACTCTGGCGTTACGAAGACGTCGAGAAGCATTGGGACGAGTTGCAGCTTCGATCCTGGATGACGATTGCGGGAAAGAAGACGCTGTATCAGGAGAGCAGTATTTCCGCCTTGCGCAGTCCGCGCGATCTCGTCGAGCGATACACGGGTGGAAAATCGCTGCCGACCGGCACCCTGATGTTCTGCGGAACTCCCGCCGCGATCGACGGGATCCGCATGGGTTCTCGCTTCGAGATGGAAATTACCGATCCTGTGCTGCAACGCTCGCTTCGCCACGCATACGACGTCGTAGAGCTTCCGGTCGTTTCGTGAGCCGCTGATCGCCATGGATCGCAGGGCTCAGGAATCCGCCGTCGCGAAGCTGGAGAGTGCTTTGGCAAGCATTCGATCGGCGGATCACGAGGGTAAGAAGGTATTCACGAAGGTTTTTGCCGAAAGCGCACGGCAGGAAGCGGAAGCATCCGATCAGCGGCGCAAATCCGGCACGCTGCGCGGCTCGCTGGATGGCGCGATTGTCTCAATCAAGGCGCTTTTCGACGTCGCAGGAGAGGTTACGGCCGCCGGTTCAAAGCTGCTGCGCGGGCTTCCGGAAGCAAAATCCGACGCGGTCGTCGTATCCCGCCTGCGGAGCGCAGGAGCCGTAATCATCGGCACCACGCAGATGACGGAGTTCGCCTTCTCGGCACTCGGCGTCAACCCGCATGACGAAGTGCCCGGGAATCCGGCCGACCGCCAGCGCGTTCCGGGCGGCTCGTCATCCGGTGCGGTTGTTTCCGTGATTGATGGTATGGCGGAGATTGCGATCGGGAGCGATACCGGAGGCTCGATCCGCATTCCTGCGGCTCTGTCCGGTGCGGTCGGCTTCAAGCCGACGGCAGGACGAATTCCGACGCATGGCGCCTTTTCGCTGTCGACAACGCTCGATACGGTCGGACCGATATCCGACAGCGTCGCCAATTGCGCCGCTGCCTATCAGACTCTTGCCGAAACTTCGCAAGACGAGTTAACGGCCGCTTCACCCGGGAGCTTTCGGCTCACAATTGCGCGGGGCCGGCTGTTCGACGGCTGCGACGAAACCGTCGAGCGCTCGTTTTCCGACGCCGTGAAGCTTCTTCGGACACAGGATGTTGACGTCCAGGACGGCAATATCGATGCGGCGTTGAACGCGATCGCGGAAATCGACAGGATCGGGACATTCCCCTCCATCGAGGTGCGAGTAAGCCTGCGCAGCCTCGGGATCGAGGATCTTGAAGAGGTCGATCCGAATACCAGAGTTCGGATAGAGGCCGGGGACAAAGTGAGTGCGTCCGACTATGTGAGAATGGTCAGGCTGCGCAACGCTGCAGTTACGGCATTTGAATCCTCGCTGGCAGCCAATGAAGTCGTCGTTCTGCCGACGACACCCATCGTTGCGCCGACAATAAGCTCGGTTGCGACACCGGCGGAATTTCACAGCAAGAACGGATCGGTCTTGCGCAATCCCCGCGTTGCGAATCTGCTGGATTGTCCGTCGATTTCGCTTCCGCTGCCGGGCGACTTGCCTACCGGCTTCATGCTGATCGGGAAGCGCGGCGCAGATGAGGGCCTGTTGCGGATTGCGCGCTGCATCGAGTCGATGATCAAGCTGCATTGAGCACCCTCGAAACGTGGGTGCCGTAGGACGGCGTCAGAAAGCCTGCGTCCGCCGGAGCCAAATGCTCCCAAGGCATGGAAATAGCGAGGCTCTTGCCTGCATAAAAACTGGCTCCATTCGCATGAGTAATGCTAAGAATTAGCATCATAAATTTGACTTAGGTCAGCGACGGGCACAAAATTTTGGAAATGTGCACGAAACCGCATAGCTCACGCATGTTTAGCGCGCTGCCCACGGCCCGAGGGCGCGTGGCCGTTGCTTCGGCCGGCGCGACACCGGGCGGCGAGGGGAACGCTGCTTCCCTGAAATTCCATGCCGCAGGACATTCTCTCGCCCAGCGCCGAAACAGGCGGTGTCGCTGATGGCCCGTATCTCGATCGAGCACGGGCTGGTGCTGACAATGGATCGCTCGAACCGTTTTATCGAGAACGGGCGCGTGATCATCGAAGGGCGCGACATCGTTGCCGTTGAATCCTGCGACACCGCTCAATCGCCGAACGTCGATCATGTGATCGACGCAAGCGGAAAGATCGTGCTGCCCGGCCTGATCAACGCGCATACGCATCTGTGCATGGTGTTCGGCCGCACCATCGGGCCCGAACGCAGGCTGCTGGAGTGGCTCGATCTTCTCATGCCGATCATGGCGGAGATGGACGAGGATGCGCTCTATGTCGCCGAGCTGCTCGGCTGCGTCGAAAACATCAAGAACGGCAATACCAGCCTCGTCGAGAACATCTTCATGCCGCCCGGCAGGAATGCGGATATCGAAGATGCTGCGTTCCGGGCAATGCGGGACAGCGGAATCCGCGGGACGGTCGCGCGGGCAACGGAAACGCGTGCATTTGATCCGCGTTTTTGCGAGACGGCGGCCGAGCAGGCCGAGCGCGTCGAGCGGCTCGCCGGGCGCTGGAATGGATCGGAAGGCGGCCGTTTGCGCATGTCGATCGGACCGCTGCTGCCGTGGGTCGTCGATGAGGAAGGCTTTCGGAAAACGCGTGACGTCGCGCGCGGCAACGGCCTCTCGCTGCACATGCATGTCGCGGAGTCGCCGGAATTCAATCTGATGATTGCGCGCCACTACGGCCGCAATATTCGTCAGGTCGAACTGCTCGACGAAGTCGGATGTTTGGGTCCCGACGTTCAGGCCGTTGCCTGCTCGGACGTTTCCGCGCATGAAATCGAATTGCTCGCAGCAAGCGGCACCGCGGTGCTGTTCGATCCGCCGACGCGGCTGTTCTGGGGGACCGGCTTTCCACCGATCAAGGATTTTCTGACGGCCGGCCTGACTTGCGGGCTCGCCACCAATGGCGCGGCGGCCAACTGCGGTCAGGATTTGTTTGACAGCATGAAATATGCGTGCGCGACGGCGAAAACCGCCGCCAACGATCCGCGCGCACTCACCGCGGCGCGGGCGATCCGCATGGCAACCGAAGAAGGCGCTCGCGCGATCGGACTGCAGGATACCGGCTCCATCGAAGTCGGAAAGCGCGCCGACCTCATCACCATCGATGCAAGACAGCCGCATCTGTCGCCGCTGTTCGATCCGGAGAAGGCGCTCGTTTACAGCGCGCGGGGCGGGGATGTCCGCGACGTGGTCATCGACGGCCGCGTGGTCATGCAGAATCGCGAAATCAAGACAATCGATGAGAAGGCGCTTCTCAAGGAAGCGGAGGAAGTCGCGCGCCGTTGCGCTGCCCGTGCCGGTGTCGCACTTCCGTTGGAGCGGGTAGCAAGCAATGCTTAAGGCACTATCACTCGTGGCGGCGTTCATCGTCTGGGGTCTGTTGTCCCTGACGCTGCCTCCCGAAATCTTTCCGGGGCCGATCGAGACTATTCAGGCGCTCTGGACGTCGATTGCGAATGGAGAAATCTGGCTCGATCTCTGGATGACCATGGTGCGGGTCGTGGGCGGCCTGCTGCTCGCGATGCTGATCGGCGTTCCGATCGGCGTGATCATGGGTCTGAACCGCCGCGCGGAGAACGTGCTCGACGTTTGGGTCATGATTGCCCTGACCGTTCCCAGTCTCTGCTACGCCATTCTTGCCTTCATGTGGTTCGGGTTGAACGAATGGGCCGCGATCATTGCCATTGCAGTGACCGCAGCGCCTTCGATCACGATCAATATCTGGGAAGGCGTGAAGAACGTCGATACGAAGCTTGTCGCGATGGCGCGCGTGTTCGAGGCGTCGCGTCCGGCAATCGTTCGTCAGGTGCTGCTGCCGCAGATTTTCCCTTATGTGATGGCGTCCGCCCGCTTCGGCCTCGGCATCATCTGGAAGATCACGGTTCTTGTTGAACTGATCGGGCGGCCGAATGGCGTCGGGTTCAAGCTGTTCTACTGGTATCAGCTCGCCGACATGCGTCAGGTTCTGGCCTGGACGCTGCTTTTCACGATCATCATGCTGCTGATAGAGCTTGCAATTCTGAAGCCGATCGAGCGGCGCGTTTTCGCGTGGCGTCCCGAGGTGGCGGTATGAGCGTTGCTGTTGAAGTTGCGTCGCTCCGCAAGACCTTCGTGGCCCGCGATGGCGGCTCGCTCGATGTCCTGAAGAACCTCGACCTGCGGGTAGAGTCGGGCGAGTTTCTCTGCATCCTCGGTCCGTCGGGTTGCGGAAAGTCGACCCTTCTCAACATCCTCGCCGGACTCGACAAGGGATACGAAGGCCGCGCGGACGTCACCGGCGGCCGTGTCAGCTATCTGTTTCAGGAGCCGCGGCTGCTTCCCTGGCTGACTGCAGAGCAGAACATCGACTTTGCGCTGTCGAATTGCCGCGTTCCGGCGTCGCGCTGGGACGAACTGAAATCGCGCTATCTGTCGATGACTGGCCTGTCCAAGTTTCGCGACTACTATCCGCATCAGATTTCGGGAGGCATGGCGCAGCGCCTCGCGCTGGTGCGCGCGCTTTGCGTGGAGCCCGGCGTTCTGCTGATGGACGAACCGTTCTCGGGACTTGATGAGATCACGGCGCGCCGTATCCGCTCGGATCTGCTCTCGATCTGGGAAGAGACGAGAAAGACGATCATCTTCGTCACGCATAACGCCTATGAGGCGTGCTTTCTCGCGGATCGCATCCTCGTCATGTCGAGCGGCGCATTCAAGAGCGAAAGGCGCGTGCCGATCGCCAGACCGCGCAGCTACGACGATCCGGAAGTGTTCAAGCTCAGCCGCGAGGTGATCAGAACCTTCGGCGACGAGATCGAGCCCGGCAATGAGAAGCCGGCGGCACCTGCTGCGCCCGATTCAACTCCGCTCGAGACCGAAGACCGGCTCTCGACTGTCCGCTAACCAACGAGGGGAATAGAAATGTTGCTTCGTCTTGCACTATCCGCTGCCGTCGCGCTGGCGACCTGCAGTGCCGCGCTCGCGCAAACCAAAGTGCGCGTCGGCGATCTTGCCCAGTCTCTGAACGAGATCGGGTCGCGCGTGATTATCGACCAGGGGCTCGACAAGAAGCATGGAATCGCCGTCGAGTACCGGGCCTATCCGACGCTGGATGGGTTGTTCACGGCGATTCGCGGCAAGGACGTCGATGTCGGCTTCGGCGGCTGGACGGCTATCGCGCAGTTCCGCAGCAAAGGCACTCCCGTCACGATGATCTTTCCGGTCGGAACCGGCGTGACGGTCGACGTCATCGTGCCGGTAAACTCGCCGATCAAAACGATCGCCGATCTTAAAGGCCAGAAGGTCGGTTCGTTTGCCGGTGCCGCGGGAACCGCGACCGTGCTGTTCCGGGTGATCGCATCGAAGTTCCACGGCTTCGACCCGGCAAAGAGCGGCGACCTGCAATTCGCGGGTCCGGGCCTCCTGCCGGCGCTGCTCGACAAGGGCGAAATCGCTGCCGCGGTCATGTTCGATCCGCTGGCGGCAAAGCTCGTCGCTTCGGGAAAGTATCGCTCGATCGGCAATCTTGCGGACGCCTATAAGAAGGGAACCGGGGACGATTTTCTCTGGATCGGTTACTCGACCAACGACGACTTCATGAAAGCACACCCGGATGCGCTGACCAAGTTCACGCGCGCATGGCTTGAAGCGATCGAATACGTCAAGGCCAATCCCTCGGTGTTCGATGCTTACGGCAAGAAGTACGGTCTTGATGCCGCCGCCATTGCGCTTCTGCGCCAGCGCGTGATCGCGGACTACACCACGACATGGAACGACGCCACGCTGGAATCGATCCGCCGCTTCGCCAAGCTCGCGAATAGCGTCATGGGTGACGGCTATCTCGATACGGTGCCGCCGGCGGCGTTCACCACCCGCTTCGACCCGAGAAAGTAAGCGCAGCGGATTCCGTAAGACTGGGGGCAGTCTGATCCGACGCTCGCCCCGATCTACCGGGCGTCAAAGTTTTTGCCGTGAGTTGCCGATGGCTACTTTTGTTGTCGCGCATGGCGCGTGGTCTGCGGGCTGGGTGTGGAAGAAGATGCACTCCCGCCTGCGCGAGAAAGGGCATGCGCTCGTGGTGCCGAGCTATACGGGCTCCGGCGAACGCGCGCATCTCGCTTCACCTGCGATCGGGCTTGATAGCCATGTGCAGGACATTCTGATGGTCCTAGAGTTCGAAGACCTCAGCGACTTCATTCTCGTTGGTCATTCCTACGGCGGCATGGTCGCAACGGGTGTCGCGGATCGCGCCGCCGAGCGGATTTCCAGGCTCGTCTATCTCGATGCCTTCGCGCCGATGCATGGACAAAGGGTATTCGATTTCTATCCGGAAGGAGAGGAGGCGCGGAAACGCGCCACTGCCATTGATGGCTGGCAGATGCCGCCGAGTCCTTTGCCGCCCGACACCGCGCCGGCTGATGTCGCGTGGATGACGCCCCGCCGGGTGCCGCATCCGCTCGCGTCGTTTGCGGAGCCGCTACATCTGAAGAACGAAGAGCCGAAGATGCCGCGAAGCTACATCTATGCGCAGCGGCACATTCCCGGCGATCCGTTCCGGCAGTTTTATGAGCGTGCCAGGAAAGAGGCATGGCAGACCTTTGAAATGGATGCGAGCCATTCTCCGCATGTCACGGCGCCGGATGCCCTGGCGGAGATACTGGACGCGATTGCGCGCAGTTGAGGTGTCTTGATCCTCGCGCGGCGGGTTCGTTCGGAAGAGCGGCGATCAGCTATTCCTGCCGGCCTTGCCCTTGAGGATTTTCGCGCTGGTCTGCGCCATCCATTTGATGCCGGTGTCGTTCGAGAAGCGCGAATGACTGTGCACCTTGATTTCCATCTGCGGTAGCTCGAACGGAAGGTCGAGCATTCGAAACTCCTTCTTTGCGTTCAGCTGCAATGCAAGATGCCTCGGAAACAACGCCACGAGATCCGAGTTCCTTACGATATCCGGGGCGGCGGTGAAGTGTCCTCTGACGGCGATCTGCAGCTTGGCGGTTTCGTTCGCAAGCGACTGTTCCACGAGTTGATGAACCGAAGACGTGGTTCGCGCGAAGAAAAAGCGCAGTTGCGAGAAATACTCCTTGGTGAGCGTTGATTTCGCAATCGGGTGATTGGCCCGCGCGAGACAGACATATCGATCCTTCATGATCTCGATGCTGGTAAGCTCCTTGTCGGAAATGTTTATGGCGCCGATTGCGAGGTCGATTTCCCCCGAGCGCATGGAGCTTGCGAGGCTCTCGGGAATGAGCGGCGCGATATGAATCCGCACGAAGGGGGAAATGCGGGAAAGTTCACTCACCAGTTGCGGGAGAAGGTGAAACTCCGCGATGTCCGACATCGCTATTCTGAATGTCCGTTCGGTAACGCTTGCGTCAAAGATGACGCCGCTCTGCAGCGTGCGGTTCAGGAGTTCGAAAGCGAGATCGAGCGGCTCATGCAGGCGAACTGCCGCGTCCGTTGGCAGCATCCGGTTTGCGACGCGCACGAATAGCGGGTCGCCGAAGCGCTCCCGCAATCGCCGCAGAGCATGACTGATGGCGGGTTGCGTCAGACCAAGACGATCGCCTGCGGCGGTGAGACTGCGAAGATCCCAGATCGCGAAGAAGACGCGCAGGAGATTCAGGTCGAGATCGTTATTACTCCTATTCATGCAATAAATAATAACTATGAATTTGACTTAGTGCAAGCCGACTTTCATCGTGTTGGTAAGGCCCGACACTCCGACGCGCACATGAACAAGTCCGGTTTGCCGTTCGTCCGTTGCGGAGTGTCGTTGAAAGGCGAGCAACGCATTCTGGAATCCGTCGATGACGCAAACTGTTCGGCTCCATCGCCATTGCGATCCACGTTTCGCCTGCGGGTTCGTCGCTGCTTCAACGAGCAATACGCCGGGGCGACGCGGCGACGGTGAGCAATTGTGCAAGGAGATGTGGAATGAATAAAGCTGTCGCAGTCGGAAACACGACTGCCTCCGAGTTTGATTACATGAGCGCGGTGCGTTCCATTCTTCCCCGCATCGCGGCCTCGACGAAAGAGAGCGACAAGCTGCGCCGCCTCAGCGATGACGCGGCCAATGCGCTGCGGGAGTCCGGGCTTGCGCGCACCATTACGCCGAAGCAGTTCGGCGGCTACGAGCTTTCCCCGAGTGTTCACATTCGCGCCTGCGCGGAAATCGGAAATGTCTGCTCGGCCGCGAGCTGGGTGTTGATGGTCTGTGTCGCGCATGACTACATCATCGGCCGCTTTCCCGAAGAATGTCAGCGCGAAGTCTATGAAGGCGACGCGGACAACCTGGTCGCGGGTTCGCTGGCGCCGGCCGGCGTGATGGAGCCGGTGGAAGGTGGCTGGCGTGTTACGGGCCGCTGGCAGTTCGGAAGCGGCTGCGATCATTCCCCATGGTTTATCGTCGGCACCCGATTGCCGAATGCAAAGCCGGACGAATACACGAACTATCACATCATGGTTCCGCGTTCAGACGTGGTCATTGACGACACCTGGCATACGCTCGGAATGCGCGGTACGGGATCGAAAGATCTTGTAGTTACGAATGCCTTTGTGCCGCAGCATCGCGTGATGCCGACGCATCCGACCTTCCTTGGTCTCAGTCCGCACGCGAAAGCGCCGACCTACCGCCTGTCGGTCTATTCAGGCTTGCCGGCGATGCTTTCGGGTTCGGTGCTTGGCATGGCGGAGGGAGGTCTCAAGGCTTTCATCGATGCCACCGCAGTGCGTCTTACGCCGCATGGTGTCGCGAAAGCGAAGAATCCGCTGATGCAGAAGCGGGTGGCGGAATCCGCCGCGGAGATTGCCGCCGCGCGGCGCTTGCTCGAGGATATGTGCGATCGCTTCGATGCGCTGATCGCCATCGACCAGGCGCCCATGTCGCCGGGTGACCGCATACAGATGCGCTGGGACTCCGCTTTCATCGTCGAGCTATGCCGCCGGGCAATCGAGCGGCTTTACGCGGCGTCCGGTGCCGCCGGTCTCTATGAGGGCAATCCGGTTTATCGGGCCTATCGCGATATCATGACGGCCTGTCACCACGCGGTCATCGACTTTGACACGGTCTCCGGGTTGATGGGCCAGTTCAAGCTGACCGGCGATCTCGGCGAGAATCCGCGCGGCGCGCCGTTCGCATAAGGCGCGAAAGGCGAGGAATTCCAGAAGCCAACCGCAACGGAGTGGCGGGACGTGAGCACCGACAAGTCAATTTCGGCGGATCTGTTCAAGCAAAGCATGCGCTTCCTCGCCGGAGGCGTATGCATTCTCGCAACGAACAGCGACGGCGAGCGGTATGGAATTACAATGACTGCCGTTTGCTCGCTGACGATCGATCCGCCGTCGCTGGTTGCCTGCGTGAACCGCAATACCGGCACGCATGTAACCATGTGCCGGACGAAACGGGTCAGCATCAACGTATTGTCGGATGACCAGACGGACATGGCCGAACTCTTCGCGTCCAGCGCGGTAAGAGGGCCGCAGCGCTTCGATAACGAAAAGTGGACCGAAATGCCGAGCGGCGTGCCTGCGCTTCTCGGCGCGCTCGCGGTGCTTGATTGCGAGGTCGTTCAGCAAACCTCGGTAGGACAGCATTCGGTTTTCTTCTGTGAAGTGAAGAACGCCGTGCTTCAGCCGGAGCGGGGCGCGCTCGTGCACTTCAATCAGAAATTCTTCGCCGTTCAGCCGTCTTGCTGATCGTCAAGTCTGCCGTCCGCAGTGACCATGCATACGAAACGTAACGGCGATAGCTCGGGCCCGCTTGCCGGATTGAAGGTCGTCGATCTGACGTCCGTGGTCATGGGGCCGGTCACCACACAGATTCTGGCCGATTACGGTGCCGATGTCGTGAAGGTCGAGCCGCTCGAAGGCGACGTGATGCGTCTCGCATCGCCCATGCGCAGCCCGGCGATGGGCGCGATGTTTCTCCACGCGAACCGAAACAAGCGCAGTCTCGCCCTTGATGTGAAGAAGCCCAAAGGAAAGCAGGCGCTTCTGAAGCTTTGCGCCAACGCCGATGTCTTCATTCACAATATAAGAAGCCCGGCCATGCGGCGGCTCGGCCTCGGCTTCGACGACGTTCGCGCGGTAAAGAACGACATTATTTACGTCAGCTTGACCGGCTATGCCGAAGCGGGTCCTTACGGCAGCCGCCCTGCCTATGACGATATCATTCAAGGCGCGGTCGCGATCCCGTCGGTTTGCGCGTCGGTCACCGGATCGGAGCCTGCTTACGTTCCGCTTACGATGGTGGACAGGATTTGCGGCATCAGCGCCGCGCATGCGGTGCTTGCCGCCGTCATTCATCGGGATCGAACCGGCGCGGGGCAGTCCGTCGAAGTGCCGATGTTCGAAACCATGGCGCAGTTTGTTCTTGGCGATCATATGGGCGGCGAAACATTCGAGCCAACTCATGGCCCGACCGGCTATTCGCGCCTGCTTGCGCGGGACCGCCGGCCTTATGCGACGAAGACGGCTATATCTGCGTCATGGTCTATTCGGACAAGCAGTGGCGTTCGTTCTTCTCTTCGATCGGGAATGGTCCGTGGCAAGAGCGGGCCGATCGCTTCGCCACCCATGCGGTTCGTGCGAAGCACTATGAGGACGTCTATCGCCTGTTGCGCGAAATATTCCCGCTGCGCACGACCGCCGAATGGGAAGAAGTGCTGAACGCGTCCGATATCCCGCACTCTCCGCTGCGCAGTCTGGATAGCCTGATTGACGACGAGCATCTTGCCGCCGTCGGGTTCTTTCGGGAAATGGACCATCCCAGCGAAGGGAAAATCCGGCTCACGGGTATTCCGACGCGATGGAGCGAATCCCAGCCCGGGGTTCGCATGCATCCGCCGCGGGTCGGGGAGCAAAGCGCGGAGATTCTGAGCGAGCTTGGATTTGACGCCGGGGAAATCGACGAGCTGCGTGCTGAAAAGGTTACGCTTTAGCGCTGCCCATTGAAGATCGATCGAAGAATTCTTCAGCTTTAATCTTCTGCAGCCGACGGGTAGATCCCGTCGCGCGTGGTTGCGTGCTCACGGCAGATCAAATTGATCAGTAATTGCTTTTCGCGTTATCACGATGAAATCGCGTGCGCGCTTATTAGAGGAATTCCAGCATGTTTCTGCGAATGCTTTGGTTGTCGGGCGTTCTGTTTCTGACGACGTTGGGCTCCGCGATTTCCGCAGAGACGGGGAATATCCTTGCGTTCGAACGCGACAGGCTGAAAGCAGCCTGTCAGCAGATCGATTTCATGCCCGGCTTCATCGAGATGACCGACCTCAACGGCGACGGGATTGAGGACGCCATTATCGACTACGGTCATCTGCAGTGCGACGGGAGCAATATCGCCTTCTGCGGCTCCGGGGGATGCACGCTGCGCTTTTATGCCGGCCTTGGCGGTGAGCGCTTTGCGGAGGCAGGCGAGTTTCTGTCCTTCGGTATCCGTACCAGGGGACGCGGAAAAAATCTGCGGATTGCTATTCGCGTAGGGGGTGGCGCCTGTGGCAAGGCCAACGCCGCATCCTGCACGCTGGATGCGGCACTGGTCCGCAACAAGATCGTGGTTCGCGGGCGTTCCGGACGCTAGGCCGAACGCAATCGTCGAGGCCGAGACTATCGATCACGCTAAAATAACTACTGATGGCTCTCGCGCCATTGCTTGAGATAGCCGCGGGCGAAGTCGTGAAATGTTCTGGTCAGGCGACGGCGCGCAAGCCGGCGTAGCGAGACGAGCACGACATTGAGCGGCCGCAAGGACTCCTGCAGTTCGAGACGAACGACTTCGCAGCCGTCGTAAGTAAGCGATACGCGGGGATTGAGGTTGAGAAGCGAATAGCCGAGCCCGTTGCCGACAAGGGAGCGGACCGCTTCGAACGAAGTCGAGCGATAGCGGATTTTCGGCTCCAGCCGCTGGCTGTAAAAGATCGAGAGAAAATATTGCCGCGTGTGCGGCAGATCCATCAGGATGAACGGCTCCTCGATCAACTCGGCGAGCTTCACGCTCTTGCGGCCGGCAAGCGGGTGCGAGGCGGGGACGATTACGAAAGGCGGCAGTTCGGCCATGTGGACGGCGTCATAGGCGTCGGAAATATCGAGATCGAAGGTGAGCGCGAGTTCGATCAGGCCGCTGCTCAAGCCTTGCAGTATCTGCTCCTGGTCGCCGATGTGAATGTTCACCTGTATGCTCGGATAGGCCGTGTTAAATTCGGCGAGCATCTGCGCGAACATGATCGGCGCCAGATTGGTGAAGCAGCCGATCGAAACTTCGCCTTCGATGCCGCTGCCCAGCGCGCCGGCGATCACTTCGAACTCGTCGGCGTGTGCGAGCAGACCGCGCGCTTCCAGCGAGAGAATTTCGCCTGATCGCGTCGGCACGAGGCCTTTGGCGGGCTTGCGTACGAAGAGCTGAATGCCGAGCCGGCTTTCGATGTTGCTCACCGCGGCGGAAATCGCCGCCTGACTGCGGCCGAGTTTTTCCGCCGCACCCGCGACGCTTCCGGTCTCCGCGACCGTCACGAGCGCGCGCAATTCCCGCAGCGAAAAGTAGTTCAGTTTTTTCGAATTACTCATTTCAGATATTCCGAGTTTTCGAATGATGCATTTGCGGCAAGGATATTGCAACGCAATATTCAAGGCCGCTGAAGTCGAAAAGCATGAAAAATCAAGGCACTGGTAGTTTGGGTAAGGTCGTTGTCGCTGCCGCGCAGGTCGTGGCCCCGCTTTTCGATATTCGTGCTGCCGTGGCCAAATGTTGCGGGGTAATTGCCGAGGCCGCGGCGCAGGGGGCCCGGCTTGTCGTGTTTCCCGAGTCGTTCCTGCCGGGGTTCCCGATTTGGAACGGGCTGTACCGGCCGATCGACGGACACTCCTTCTTCCGCCGCTTCGCCGAGAATTCACTCGACGTGAACAGCGAGCTTTTCGCCGAGATTTGCGCGGCCGCCGCGCGGCACCGGATCTTCGTCAATCTGGGTTTCTCCGAGCGCTCCTCCGCCAGCCGCGGCTGTCTTTGGAACAGCCAGGTCCTGATCGGCGACAACGGCGCGGTCCTGAACCATCACCGCAAGCTCGTTCCGACGTTCTACGAGCAACTGTCCTGGAACCGCGGTGATGCGTTGGGGCTTCGGGTCATCGACACCGCCATCGGCCGGGTCGGCGGCCTGATCTGCGGCGAGAACAACAATCCGCTAGCACGCTATGTGCTGATGAGCGGTGCGGAAGAAATCCACTGCGCAAACTATCCCTCGATCTGGCCGTTTCGCGATCCGCGCGCGAGCGCGCCCTATGATTTGCGAAAGGCGATTCATTTCCGCGCCGCCGCGCACAGTTTCGAAGCCAAGGTCTTCACGATCGTCAGCGCCAGCGTGCTGGACGACGAAACGGTCGCCATCGTCAGCGAAGGCAATGGCGAGATCGAAGCAATCATGCGCGCCTGTCCGCAGGCCTGCTCGATGGTGATTTCCCCGATGGGTGACATCATCGCGGAGAAGGCGCCGGGCGAAGAGGGGCTGCTGCTTGCCGAGATCGATCTCGCGGGTCTGGTCGAACTGAAGCAGCACCACGACATGGCCGGCTACTACAATCGCAGCGAACTGTTCCGCGTCGGTCTGATCCGCGAACGGCCTCGCACGCTCGATAGCTCGGACGCGGCCGAGATCGAGCGCGTGCCGCAGGATGGCATCGAGGATACTTTCGGGCGGCGCGATCTCTCGCTTCAGGTGGCCGCGCAATGAGCGCGCCGGCAAATCGCTCCGGCCGATCCGGCTATGCGATCAGCGCTTTTGCGGTGGCGCTGGCGCTGCTTGCCTGGTTCGGTCTTTCGAGTTTCGTGCACCCGGTTCGCTTTCCCGTGCCTTCGGACGTGCTGGAAGCATTCCGCCAGATCGCATTTGACGGCTATGCCGGCGGCACGCTGTTGATGCATGTGCTGCACAGCATTCGTCTTGCGCTGATGGGTTTCCTGGCGGCGATCAGCGTCGCGATCCCGGTCGGGATACTCATGGCGCTCGACAGGCGCATCGAAGCCGCGATCAATCCGATCATCTCGTTCATTCGACCGATCCCGCCGCTTGCCTGGATTCCGGTGGCGATCATCTGGTTCGGTCTCGGCGACGGCGCAAAGATCTTTGTGATCTGGTTCACGGCCTTCGTGCCGGCGCTCATCAACACCTATAGCGGCGTGCAGGGCGTGGACAAGACCTTGATCGCAGCCGCAAGGGTGCACGGCGCACGCGGCTGGCGGCTCTTCGTCGATGTCATTCTTGCCGGCGCCATGCCGATGATCTTCGGCGGCTTACGGGTTTCGCTACAGGCGTCCTGGATGGCACTGGTCGCTGCCGAACTGGTCGGTGCGTTCTATGGGCTGGGTCGCGTGCTCACGATTGCGGCGCAGGATATTTATCCAGCCATGATCGCGGTCGCGATGATCTGCGTCGCGCTCGCCGGCGCGCTGATGACCAAGGGGCTCGACCTGATCGAACGCCGCGCGATGCCGTGGCTCAGGAGGCCGCTATGACGATGGCAGCAGTCTCTCCTTCTGCGGTCGATCGCGCGCAGGAAATGCGGTGCCGGGGTGTCGCAAACTACAAGCTGATTTCCTTGGCGAGCGTGCTCGCGATGCTCGCGATATGGTCGGCGGTTTCGCTGGCGGGCATGGTTTCTTCCGCAGTGTTTCCGTCGCCGTGGGATATCCTGAGCGCGGGCTATCGTCTGGTCACGCAGGGCTTCACCGGCCATACGCTGCAATACCATCTGCTTTCGAGCCTGGGGCGCTTTGCCGCCGGGTTTTTGCTCGCGGCCGTCATCGGCATTCCGCTCGGTCTGGTGATGGGGTGGTCGCCGGT
>JAEZFA010000281.1 GCA_023417665.1 Pseudomonadota bacterium
TCCTTCCACTGCGCGATCCAGCCGACCGTGCGCGCGAGCGCAAACAACACGGTGAACATGGCGGTCGGGAAGCCCATGGCCTTCAGCGTGATGCCGGAATAGAAGTCGATGTTCGGATAGAGCTTCTTCTCGACGAAGTACTCGTCCTTGAGCGCGACCTTCTCGAGCTCCATCGCGACGTCGAGCAGCGGATCGTCCTTGATGCCGAGTTCGCTCAGCACCTCGTGACAGGTCTTCTGCATGATCTTGGCGCGCGGATCGTAGTTCTTGTAGACGCGATGCCCGAAGCCCATGAGACGGAACGGATCGTTCTTGTCCTTGGCGCGGCGCACATATTCGGGGATCTTATCGACCGAGCCGATTTCGCTCAGCATCTTGAGCGCGGCCTCGTTCGCGCCGCCATGCGCCGGACCCCAGAGACAGGCGATGCCGGCCGCGATACAGGCGAACGGGTTGGCGCCGGAGGAGCCGGCAAGCCGCACCGTCGAGGTCGAGGCGTTCTGCTCGTGGTCGGCGTGCAGGATGAAGATGCGGTCCATCGCGCGCGAGAGCACGGGATTGACCTTGTATTCTTCGGCCGGCACCGCGAAGCACATGCGCAGGAAGTTCGACGAAATGTCGAGGTCGTTCTTCGGATAAACGAACGGCTGGCCGATCGAATACTTATAGGCCATGGCGGCCAGGGTCGGCATCTTCGCGATCATGCGGATCGACGCGATCATGCGCTGTTGCGGATCGGAGATGTCGGTCGAGTCGTGATAGAACGCGGAGAGCGCGCCGACCGAGCCGACCATGACGGCCATCGGATGCGCGTCGCGGCGGAAGCCCTGGAAGAAGCGGTGCATCTGCTCGTGCACCATGGTGTGGCGCGTGACGCGGAAGTCGAAATCGGCCTTCTGGGCCGCCGTCGGCAGTTCGCCGTAAAGCAGCAGATAGCAGGTCTCGAGAAAGTCCCCGTGTTCGGCGATCTGCTCGATGGGGTATCCGCGGTAAAGGAGTACGCCTTCGTCGCCGTCGATATAGGTGATCTTGCTTTCGCAGCTTGCGGTCGAGGGGAAGCCGGGGTCGTAGGTGAACATCCCGGTCTGGCCGTAGAGCTTGCCGATATCGACGACGGAAGGACCGATGCTGCCCTCTTTGACGGGCAGTTCTAGTTTCTTGTCGCCGACGGCGAGCGCAGCGGATTTGGCCGTGTTCTTGGCGTCCATCCGGATCTCCTGTTTTTATTGCGGATCGGCGTTCATGCCCCTTGGGCCGGACGCCAGCCGGAAATGTGGGAGCCGGGATGTGCGCCCGGCAGACTGCGGCAAACTAACCCCTTCGCTGCGTCGCGACAAGCGCGGCGAAGGCGCGGTTGTGCAAGCTTTTCAGCGATTTTACGCGGGTTTCTGCAGCTGATCGCGGAGCCTCGCGAGGCTCTCGTCCTTGCCGAGTACACTCAGGACATCGAAGATTCCCGGGGAGGTGGATTTGCCCGTCAGCGCCGCCCGCAAGGGCTGTGCGACGGCTCCGAGTTTCATCCCGAGTTCTTCCGCGAGCAACCGGACCGCCGCTTCGGTGCTTTGCGCCGACCAGGGTTCCGCGCGCTCCAACACCGGCACGACCTTGTTCAGCGTATCGCGGCCCGTGCCCGCGAGCAGTGCCGAGGCTTTCTCGTCCATCGGGAGCGGGCGTTCCGCGAAGAGGAAGCTCGCGCCGTCGATCAGTTCGATGAGCGTTTTTGCGCGTTCCTTCAGGCCGGGCATGGCGGCGACGAGTTGCGCGCGGCGCGATTTCAGAAGGGCCGCAATGCGGCCGCCGCCCGGCAGGTCCGGCAGCAAGGCCTCGATCTGGCGCACGATTTCCTCGTCATCCATCGCGCGCAAATACTGGCCGTTGATGTTCTCGAGCTTCGCGAAGTCGAAGCGCGCGGCCGCGCGGCCGACCTTCGAGATGTCGAAGAGTTCGATCATTTCCTTCGTCGAGAACAGTTCCTGATCGCCGTGACTCCAGCCGAGACGCACGAGATAGTTGCGCAGCGCCTCCGGAACGTAGCCCATCGCGCGATAGGACTCGACGCCAAGCGCGCCGTGCCGCTTGGAGAGTTTCGCGCCGTCCGGCCCGTGAATGAGCGGAATATGGCCCATGCGCGGCACCTTCCAGCCGAGCGCTTCGTAAATCTGCGTCTGCCGTGCCGCGTTGGTCAGGTGATCGTCGCCGCGGATGATATGCGTGATGTTCATGTCGTGATCGTCGACCACGACCGAAAGCATGTAGGTCGGCGTTCCGTCGGAGCGCAGCAGCACTAGGTCGTCGAGATCCTTGTTGGGCCAGGTGACTTTGCCCTGCACGAGATCGTCGACCGTGGTTTCCCCTTGCTGCGGCGCCTTGAGCCGGATCACCGGCGAAACGCCGGCGGGTGCGTCGGCAGGGTCGCGGTCGCGCCAGCGGCCGTCATAACGCGGCGGCCGGCTTTCGGCGCGGGCCTTTTCGCGCATCTCCTCGAGTTCCTGCGGCGTGGCATAGCACTTGTAGGCGCGGCCAAGCGTAAGCAACGCCTCGGCAGCCTCCCGATGGCGGCTTGCCCGCGCGAACTGGAAAACCGTGTCGCCGTCCCAATCGAGGCCGAGCCATTGCATGCCGGCGATGATCGCGTCGATCGCTTCCTGCGTGGAGCGCTGGCGGTCGGTATCTTCGATCCGCAGCAGCATCTTGCCGCCGTGATGGCGGGCAAACAGCCAGTTGAAGAGTGCCGTGCGTGCGCCGCCGATATGCAGAAAGCCGGTCGGCGAGGGCGCGAAGCGGGTGATTACGGGTTCGGACATCAGACTCGGAAGCGCATGAAACAAAACGGCGGCCCGTGTAGCATAGCGGGAAGGCTGCGAGTAGGGCGGGGAAACCTATGGACGAGCCAGGACGCAGGCGGCGGCGCGCCGTCCGCGGCGCTGCGGCGGTGCCTGACACGGAAGCTGTGCCCGCTTCCGGACGCGAGGCGCGGCAGCTTGCGTTACGCGGGTGGTTTCGCGCCGCGCTCGCTGCGGAGGCCGAACAGGGCCGGCTTGCGCCCTGGCTTGCCGCCGGCTTTTGCGCCGGGGTGCTGCTCTATTTCCTTGCGCCGCAGGAGCCGTCCTGGTTCGCGGCGGTGACCGTCCTCGTGGGCCTTGGGTGGTCGGCCTATCTTTTGCGCGAGCGATTTGCCGCTGCGGCGGTTGTCCTCATGCTGGCTTCCATCGCCGCGGGCTTTGCGACCGGCGCGGTGCGTGGAGCAATGGTCTGGCACCCCGTGCTGACGGCACCGACGGCTACACTCACGCTGCAAGGATTCGTCGAGGCGCGGGATTCCAGCGCCCGTTCCGACCGGATCGTGCTTCGCGTGACCAGGACCGATCCGAAAGCGCGGCAGCCGGTGCCCGAGCGCGTACGGATCGCCTTCCGCAAGGGCGCGGCGCCGCAGGTCGGGGAGCACGTCGAGCTTCGCGCGAGATTGCGTCCGCTGGTCGGCCCGGTCCGGCCCGGCGGTTACGACTTCGCGATCGGCGCCTATTTTTCCGGGCTTGGCGCTACCGGGTTTGCGCTCGGCAAGAGCAAGGCCGTTGCGAGCGAGACGGCCGTGCCTCTCGCGATCCAATTCAACGCCCGGATCGACCGGCTGCGCCGTTCGCTCGCGGAACGAATCCGGCTGACACTGCCGGGTGACGCGGGCGCCATCGCGGCAGCGCTGGTGACGGGGATTCGCGATCACATTTCGCATGAGGCCAACGAGGCCATGCGTATTTCCGGCCTCTATCACGTTATCTCGATCTCCGGGCTGCACATGGCGCTGGTGGCGGGCGTGCTGTTCGCTTTCGCCCGCGGCGGCATGGCGCTCGTGCCCATGCTGGCGCTGCGGCGACCGATCAAGAAATACGCGGCGGTGCTCGCGCTGATTGGCGTCACGTTCTACCTCGTGCTTTCGGGTGCTGAAGTCGCGACCCAGCGCTCCTACATCATGATCGCGATCGTGCTCGCCGGCGTGATCGTGGATCGTCCGGCCCTGACGCTACGAACGCTCGCTGCGGCGGTGGTCGTGACGTTAATCGTCTCGCCGGAAGCGGTGCTCAATCCGGGTTTTCAGATGTCCTTCGCCGCCACGCTTGCGCTCATCAGTTTCTACGAGCGCTGGGTGCCGCTGATTGCCACGCCGCCGGCGAGGGGAGCATCGGCGGTCGGTGCTTTTGCGGTTCGTTCCAGCCGATGGCTGGTGCTTGGTGCTGCAACCTCGCTGATCGCCGGCGTTGCGACCGCAATCTACGCGGCGTTCCATTTCTATCGCTTCGCGCCCTATGGCGTGCTCGCGAATGTCGCGGCCATGCCGATGATCGGGCTCGTCATCATGCCGGGCGCGTTGCTTGGCGTGCTGCTTCTGCCGTTCGGTTTCGATTTCATCGGCTGGACCATGATGGGCTACGGCATCGAAGGCATGATCGCGGTTGCGAGTTTCGTCAGCGCAATGGCGGGCGCGGAGGGGCGGATTGCGGCATTCGGCGGAATGGCCCTGCTCGCGGGCACGCTCGCGCTGCTTCTGTTCTCGATCCCCGCGACCTGGCTGCGTCTCGCGGGAATCCCGTTTGCGCTGTTCGCCGCGTACCTGATGTGGAACGGACCGCGCTACGACGTGCTGATCGGAAGCGAAGGCGACATCGTTGCGATCCGTAGCGGCGACGGCCGGCTTGCGATCCATGCGCTGCGGAGCAACCGCTTCACACGGGAAAACTGGCTTGCCGCGGAAGGACTGCCGCCGGAGTTCACAACGCAGGCCGCGCTACCTTTTGTCTGCGATGCCGTGGGCTGCGTCGGAAAGCTCGCCGACGGCGCGCTGGTTGCGATTGCAAAGAATGCCGCTTCGCTGCTGGAAGATTGCGGAAGGGCTGCGCTCGTCATCACCGCGCGTGCGGCTCCCGAGAACTGCACGTCGCCCGTGATCGACCGGCGGGCGCTCGCCGCGACGGGTGCGCTGGCGCTACGCCGTACTGCGACCGGGTGGGAGGCAATTGCGTCGCGTGCGCTACACGCGGACCGTCCGTGGTTCGGTCGCAGGTACGGCCCGGATGAAAATGCGCTCCAGCGTCTTCATCGTTCAATGCCGAAGACCACCGTTCCGCTCGCGCCGCCGCCTGAACTCACCGGCGAAACGCCGGTGCCTGACGCCGACGATCCGGATCAGTAGCGGCGGTAAATGCCGACGAGCTTGCCCTGAATCTGCACGCGGTCCGGGCCGAAGATCCGTGTCTCGTAGGCCGGGTTGGCGGCCTCGAGCGCAATGGAGGCGCCCTTTTTGCGAAGGCGCTTCAGCGTCGCTTCCTCGGAGTCGACGAGGGCCACGACAATGTCGCCGGTGTCGGCGATATCGGCCTTCTTGATCAGCGCGAGATCGCCTTCGAGGATGCCGGCTTCGATCATGGAGTCACCCTTGACCTCGAGCGCGTAATGCTCGCCGGTCGAAAGCATCTCCGGCGGCACATGAACGGTATGGCTCCGGCTCTGGATGGCCTCGATCGGCGTGCCGGCGGCGATGCGGCCCATGACCGGAATGGCGATCGGACGCGTTCCGCCGTCTTCCTTGTCCGACGGCACCTTGGCGACCTTGCCGAGCGAGCCTTCGATGACGTTCGGGGAAAAGCCGCCGCGGTTGCGGGGGCTGCCCATGGCGGGCGCCACCGTTTCGGGGAGGCGGATGACTTCCCGCGCCCGGGCGCGGTTCGGCAGGCGGCGGATGAAGCCGCGCTCCTCCAGGGCGGTAATCAGGCGATGAATGCCGGACTTGGAGCGCAGGTCGAGCGCGTCTTTCATCTCGTCGAAGGAGGGCGGCACGCCGGTTTCCTTCAGGCGTTCATGGATGAAGCGCAGCAGCTCGTACTGTTTTCGGGTTAGCATCTCGAATTCCTTGCCGTTCGGGCCCGGTTCCGGCACCCGCGAGTCGGTACAAATCAGGAACGGGTGTATCTGTTCTAGTTGTGTTCTGCAAGGATTAAGATCGTGTAAAGCCGGCGGCGCCGGGTGCGGAAGACCGTCTGCGGTCCGCTTTTCGATCAATCGAGCGGAATGATTTCGCAGTGATCGCCGGCTTTCGCCGCCGGTGCGTTCGGGGCACGGAGAAGCAGGCAGTCGGCTTTCGCAAGGACCGAAGTGAAGGAACTGTCCTGCGATTTTTTGAGGAACGGCATGACGACGCGGCGGCCTTCGCCGTCGAAATGCGAGGCGGAACGGATGTAATCCGCGCGGTGGTCGTTCTCCCAGAGATCAATCCCCAGCACGGCGGGTTGCGTTTGCTGCACCGGCCGGTTGTGCCCCTGCAGTCGGCGAAGCAGCGGCACGAGAAAGATCACGCTGCACACATAAGTCGAAACCGGATTGCCGGGCAGACCAAGAAGCCGCGCGTTCCCGAGGCTGCCGGAAAGCGTCGGCTTGCCGGGCCGCAGCGCGATGCGATGAAAATCGACAGTCGCGCCCGCGCGGTCCAGTGCAGGGCGGATCAGGTCATGCTCGCCCACCGAAGCGCCGCCGAGCGTGACGATGACGTCGGCGGTTTCCTTTGCACCTTCGATGACGGTGGAGATCAGATCGAGATCGTCCTTGAGCACGCGGGCATCGACGACGACCGCGCCTTCCGCCGCGCATAGTGCGGCGACCGAATAATGATTGGACGCGACGATCCGCTCCGGCGGGCCGCCGGCACCCGGCGCGACCAGTTCGTCGCCGGTGGAGAAGATCGCAACGCGAGGGCGCCTGGCGCAGACGAGCGTCGCATGGTCCATCGCAGCGGCAAGCCCGACTATGCGCGGCGTCAGCCGTTCACCTTTCTTCAGGATTACGTCGCCTTCGCGGAAATCGACGCCAGCGGGCCGAACATTCTTGCCCGGTTCATAGGCCGCGAGTACGACGCGGTCGCCATCGCGGGTTGCGGACTCCTGCTCGACGACGACATCCGCACCGGTCGGCACGACAGCCCCGGTGAAAATACGCGCCGCTTCGCCTGCCTGCAGCGTGCGGTCGAGCTTGTGACCGGCCGCCGCCTCGCCGATGACTTTCAGCGCTTGCTGCGTTGAAAGGTCCGCGGCGCGGGCGGCATAGCCATCCATCGCGGAAACATCGAACGGCGGCTGCGAGCGCAGCGCCTTTACATCCGCAGCAAGTATGCGGCCTGCGGCCTGTTCGAGCGGCACGGATTCCGCAGCAAGCGGCACGGCGCCCGCGACGACCTGTTCCAGCGCCTGCGCGACCGGAACGAGTGCGGGCCTATCCGGCACGATAGTCACCCGACTTGCCGCCGGATTTTTCGAGGAGACGGATGCCCTCGATCCGCATGCCTTTTTCCGCGGCCTTCACCATGTCGTAGATCGTCAGGCAGGCGACCGAAACGGCGGTCAGCGCCTCCATCTCGACGCCGGTCTGGCCGTTGATCTTGACCGTCGCGCGGACCACGAGGCCGGGAAGCGCGTCGTCCTGCGCGATATCCACTTCCACTTTTGAAATGAGAAGCGGGTGACATAGCGGGATCAGTTCGCTGGTCTTTTTCGCCGCCATGATGCCGGCAATGCGCGCAGCACCCAGCACGTCGCCTTTCTTCGCGTTGCCCGAAAGTACGAGATCGAGCGTCGCCTTCTGCATGACGACGCGGCCTTCTGCGGTCGCGACGCGCTCGGTCGCCGCCTTGCCCGACACATCCACCATGCGGGCTTCGCCGTCCGCGCCGATATGCGTGAGCTTGCTCATTGGGCGCTCGCTTTCAGCGGCGTCTTTGTGAGGAGCGCGTGGGTCGCGGCTTCGACATCCGCCTGACGCATCAGGCTCTCGCCGATCAGGAAGGTGTTGACGTTGACACGCGAGAGGCGGGCGAGATCGTCAGGCGTGAACAGGCCGCTTTCGCCGACGACGATGCGGTCGCCGGTGATTTTCGGCGCGAGTTCTTCGGTGGTTTCGAGCCTGGTCTCGAAGGTGCGCAGATTGCGGTTGTTGATTCCGATCAGCTTGCCGCCGAGCTTCAACGCGCGCTCGAGTTCGGCGGCATCGTGCACTTCGATCAGCGCGTCCATGCCGTAGCTTGCGGCGGCGGCGAACAGGTCGGCGGCAATGAAGTCATCGACCGCCGCCATGATGATCAGGATGCAGTCGGCTTCAAGCGCGCGGGCTTCGGCCACCTGATAGGTGTCGTAGAAGAAATCCTTGCGGATTGCGGGCAGCTTCGTGGCGTTGCGCGCGGCGGTCAGAAACTCCGGCGCGCCCTGAAACGAGGGCGTGTCGGTCAGCACCGAAAGACAGGCCGCGCCGCCGGCTTCATAGGCTTTCGCGAGCGACGGCGGATCGAAGTCGGCGCGGATCAGGCCTTTCGATGGGCTCGCCTTCTTGATTTCCGCAATCAGCGCATAGTCGCCGCGCGTGAGTTTCGCTTCGATCGACTGGATGAAGCCGCGGGGCGCGGGCTTCGCCTTCGCTTCGGCTTCGATCGCGCCGAAGGTGCGTTCGCGCTTTGCCTTTTCGATTTCCTCGCGCTTGTAAGCGCCGATTTTTTCGAGAATGTCGCTCATGCCGATTTCGATACCGCGACGAGTTTATCGAGCCGCGCCTTCGCACTGCCGCTTTCAATGGATTTCGCGGCGAGCGCGGCCGCGTCCTTGAGGTTGTCGGCCTTGCCCGCGACCAGGAGCGCGGCGGCGGCGTTGAATACGGCGACTTCGCGGAACGGTCCGACCTGACCGTCGAGGACCGCGCGCAACGCCTCGGCGTTGTAAATCGCTTCGCCGCCCTTCAATTCGCCGGGCTTAGTCGATTTCAGGCCTGCGTCCGCGGGAGAAATGTCGAACGTCCTGACGGTGCCGCCGGAAAGTTCGGCGACGTGCGTGATGCCGGTCGTCGTGATTTCGTCGAGGCCGTCGGAGCCGTGCACGTCCCAGGCCTTATCCGAGCCCTGCGCACCGAGCACTTTCGCGAGCGGTTCGATCCAGTGCCGCGCGAAGACGCCGACCATCTGCCGCTTTACGCCGGCCGGATTGGAGAGCGGGCCCAGCAGATTAAAGATCGTGCGGGTCGCGAGTTCGACGCGGGTCGGGCCGACATGCTTCATCGCTGGATGATGGGACGGCGCAAACATGAAGCCGATGCCGGCCTGTTTGATGCAGGTCGCAATCCCCTCCGGCCGGAGTTCGATATTCACGCCAAGCGCGGACAGGACGTCGGCCGCGCCGGATTTCGACGACAGCGCGCGGTTGCCGTGCTTCGCAACCGGGACGCCGGCACCCGCGACGATGAAGGCCGCGCAGGTCGAAATATTGTAGCTGCCGGCGGCATCGCCTCCGGTGCCGACCACGTCCACCGCATCGGCGGGCGCGGTGACCGGCGTCATCTTGGCGCGCATGGTGGACACGGCACCGGCGATTTCCTCGACCGTTTCGCCGCGGACGCGAAGGCCCATGAGAAACGCGCCCATCTGCGAGGGCGTCGCTTCGCCCGACATCATCTTGTCGAAGGCGTGCGCGGATTCTTCCTGCGTGAGCGAAGCACCGGTCGCGACCTTGCCGATCAATGCGCGAAATTTTTCCATTGCAATTCCTCTAGTCGCGCTTGCCAGTTTTCTTCGCCGCGTTCCACGCGGCGGCAAGATCGAGAAAATTCTTCAGGATCACGCGGCCGTGCTCGGACGCGATGCTTTCGGGGTGAAACTGCACGCCGTGCACCGGATGCTCTTTGTGCGACAGCGACATGACCAGGCCATCGTCGGTCTGCGCCGTCACCTTCAGGTCCTTCGGCATGGTGTCGCGATCGACCACGAGCGAGTGATAGCGGGTCGCCTGAAACGGCCCGTTGATGCCGCGCATGACGCCTTCGCCCGAATGTTTCACGAGCGAGAGCTTGCCGTGCACGGGCGAGGGCGCGCGCACCACATCGCCGCCGTAGGCCTGTCCGATCGACTGCTGGCCGAGACAGACCCCGAAGATCGGCGTTTCGCTGCCGAGCTTCTCGATCACCTCAAGGCAGATGCCGGCCTCGTTCGGCGTGCAGGGGCCGGGCGAAAGCACGATCGCGTCGGGCTTTTTGTCCTTGAGTTCGTCGACCGTGATCGCATCATTCCTGTAGACGTCCACGTCAGCGCCGAGTTCGCCTAGGTAATGGACGAGATTCCAGGTGAAGCTGTCGTAGTTGTCGATCAGGGCGATTTTCATGGGGCTCGGCTCGGAGATGCCCCTTTGGGTGCCATCCCAACGGCTTAGCCGTCAAGCTGGTGGTCAAAAATGGCGTTTTGAATGGTTATTTCGAAGCTGCGAATTTGGAGGCCAGTGCACCGATCGAGACGGTGGACGCCAGCCAGATCCAGGAGAGCTTGCCGAGATAGATCGGGCCGATCAGTTGCGCCCAGAACATCATCGAAGACATGGACTGGACGCCGATACGCCAGGTCGGCTTCGGCTCGTTCGTCAGGCCCATCCATTTTTGAAACGTGAACCAGCCGTTCCCGAACGCGTAAACGACAGCTCCGGTTACTAGGAACGAAAGCGCAAATCCGGCGAGCCCCGCAAAGGCACCAATGCGCCAATCCGTGTTTCGCAGTACGAGTGTCGCCATTAGCCAGCAAAGTGTGACGCTCGAGGCAGGACCGACGGCAGTAACGATCAGTCCGCCATAGTACGCGATCGGGGCAATATTCGCAGGCATGCGCCAAGCGATGAGAACGATCGCGACAAGATAGGCGGCGCCGAATGCAGCTGCCGCGCTCAGCCAGATCGCGCGTTTTGCCGATGTGATCGGGCACTGCGGCCAGACGTCGGTCATGTGCCGATCGTAGCGGCGAGTGGTTTAGGAAACCTCGCCGTCCGCGATGAAATCTTATGGAGTTCTACTGCCCGCGCTTGGAGGCGGAAGCGAAGCGGCGGGCCTCCTCGGCGGCACGGAACAGCGCCTTCGCCTTGTTTTCGCATTCGAGCTGCTCGGACTTCGGGTCCGAATCCGCGACGATGCCGGCGCCGGCCTGCACATACATCTTGCCGTCCTTAATCAGCGCGGTGCGCAGCACGATGCAGGTGTCCATCGAGCCGTCGGCGGCGAAATAGCCGACGGAGCCGGCATAGACGCCGCGCTTTTCCTTCTCGAGTTCGTCGATGATTTGCATGGCGCGCACCTTCGGGGCGCCGGAAACGGTGCCGGCAGGAAAGCCCGCGACGAGCGCGGATAGCGCGTCGTGTTTCTCGCTCATCTCGCCTTCGACGTTGGAGACGATATGCATGACGTGGCTATAGCGCTCGATGAAAAACTGATCGGTGACTTTCACCGTGCCGATCTTCGAAACGCGGCCGACGTCGTTTCTGCCGAGATCGAGCAGCATCAGATGCTCGGCGCGTTCCTTGGGATCCGCGAGCAGCTCCGTCTCGAGATCCTTGTCCTCGTGCGGGGTCGCACCGCGCGGCCGCGTTCCCGCAATCGGGCGGATGGTGACGGTATTGTCGCGCGCGCGCACGAGAATTTCAGGGCTGGAGCCGGCAATCGCGTAGTCGCCGAAATTCAGAAAATAAAGAAAGGGTGCGGGGTTCACGCGGCGCAATGCGCGATAGAGCGCAAACGGCGGCAGCGTGAAGGAGGATTCAAAACGCTGCGAGAGCACGACCTGAAAGATGTCGCCGGCGAGGATATATTCCTTCGCCTTGGCGACCATGGCCTCGTATTCGGAGGGCTCGGTGTTGGAAACCGCGTTCGCGCCGATCGGCTCGTCGGAATCCGCCGCGGTTTCCTTGTTGAGCGGCAGATCGAGCGCATCGACGACCGCGGTCAGGCGTTCGATTGCCTGTGCGTAAGCCGCCTTCGCCGCCCCGCCCGGCTCAGGACGAACGGGGGTGATGACGGTCATGGAATCCTTCACAGCATCGAACACGACGACGATGGTCGGGCGCATCAGCACCGCATCCGGCGTGCCGATGGGGTCGGGGTTCGGCGCGGGCAGCTTTTCCATCAGCCGCACCATGTCGTAGCCGAGATAACCAAAAATGCCGGCCGCCATCGGCGGCAGCCCGTGCGGCACCTCGACCTTGCTTTCAGCGATCAGCGCGCGGAGCGCCTCAAGCGGCGCGGTGCCGGCCGGCACGAATGCGGAAGCATTGTTTCGCGCATTGCGGTTTATGTCCGCCTTGTCGCCGCGCACGCGAAAGATCAGGTCGGGATCGAGCCCGATGATCGAGTAACGGCCGCGCACGGCGCCGCCTTCAACCGATTCCAGAAGGATCGAAGGAAAGCGGTCGCGTGCGAGCTTCAGATAAGCCGAGACGGGCGTCTCAAGATCGGCGACCAGCGTGGTCCAGACGAGTTGCGGCTTGCCATCGGCATATTGCGCGCCGAAAGCGCTTTCCTCGGGCAAAACCTCCATGACGGCGTCTCTATCTCTGCTCGGGAGCGCCCGTTACCTGCCGGACCGCCGCTTCGTTTACGCGCAAGCCAAGATCGGTCTGCAGACGGGAGACGTATTGTACCTGCAGATCCTCCTGCATGGACTGGGTAATCTGCGTCACCAGCTGCGCCGGCGGTGCCGTCGCGGGAATGTCGATCGAGGTCACGCGGAAAATGATGCGGTCGCTCGAGCCCTGCGGCGTGCCGAGGCCGGCTTTGTTCAGGCCGGTCAGGAACACGCGCGCGACGGTGTTGGTGTCGAAGCCCGGAATGGTCGCGGCGCGATTGAGCTTCTCCGCTTTCTCGACTTTCAGCCCCGGGGCGGCGGCTTCAAAGGTCGCGCCTTCGTCGATCTTTTTCTGAATCTCCGCGGCAAGCTCGTTCAGCTTCTTGCCGGTCTGCTCTTCCTTCCAGCGCGTTTCGACGCTCGCCTTGGCTTCGTCAAAGGTACGCTCGCGCGTCGGCATGATGTCCGCGACTTCATACCAGACCGTGCTGCGGCTTTCGCGGAGTTCGATCGCGTCGGTCTCGATGTTCTTCTGGGCCGCGAATGCGCCGTTGAGCAGCTGCTCCTGGGCAGGGAGGTTCGGGACCTGGGTGCCGTCGGGCTTGCGGCCGCTGCGGTCGATCGCGTCGATCGTCAAAAGCGGCACGTTCAGCTTCTTTGCGATCTCCTCGATCGTAAGGCCGGCACCGCGCTCGTCTTCGATCTTGTCGTGCAGCGATTGCACACGAATGACGGCTTCGCGATTCGTAAGGTCTTCGCGGATCGACGAGGCGACTTCCTCCAGCGTGGAGACGCGCTCCGACTCGATCTTCGTAACCCGGATGATGACCGGACCGAACCGCCCCGCGATGGGCTGGCTTACGGCGTTCGCCTCAAGCGTGAAGGCGGCATTGCCGATCGCCGGATCGAGGATGTCGGTCTTGCCGAGGTTGCCGAGCGGCACGACCTGGAGATTCAGGGACTTTGCGACCTCCTCGAACTTCTCGCCGGCGGCAAGGCGGTCGGAGGCGGCCTTCGCGGCGTCCGCGTTGGCAAACGAAATCTGCTCGATCTGGCGGCGCTCCGGCACGGTCAGCTTCGCTTTCAGGCTGTCATAGGTCTGCTTCACCTGGGCGTCGGTGATCGTCACGTCCTTCGCCAGTACCGCGGGTGTCAGATGCAGCACGCGCAGCGCGCGGTATTCGGGCGCGCGGAACGCGGCCTTGTTGGCATCGAAATAGGTCTTGAGGTCGGCTTCGCTCGGCGCCGGGATCGTGCCCGCCTGCGCTGCGGTCAGCCGGACATATTCGATGGCGCGGGTTTCGCTCTGCAGACGCCAGAACGCATCGGTCACGACCTTCGGCGGCTGGAAGTCGGTGGCGAGCGCAGTCAGAAGCTGCCGGCGCGCGGCGAGCTGCTTCTCGGCGGCGAGAAACGATGCTTCGGTAAGATTATTGTTCCGCAGCACATACTGGTAGCGCATCGGATCGAAATTGCCGTCCGGCCCCTTGAACTCCGCGAGGTTCATCACACGTTCGCGCACGATCTGGTCGGTTGCGGCGATGCCGAGACTGCGCGTCTTCTCGTTCAGGGCGGCTTCGGCGATCAGTTCGGAGAGCACCTGCCGGTCGATGCCGAGTGCACGGGCCTGATCGGGCGTGAAGGGCCGGTTGATCTGGCGGCCGATCGCCTGAAGGCGCTCGTTGAAAGCCCGGCGATAATCGTCGATGCGGATTTCGGTGGAGCCGACCTTTGCCGCGGTCTGGGCGCCGAAGCCCCGGAATACGTCGCCGATTCCCCAGAATGCGAAACTGATGATGAGCAGGCCCATCAGGAGGAAAAGCACGATCTGGGTCAGAATGGTGCGCGAGCCGGCACGAAAGCCTTGAAGCATCTTGTATTCCAGAGGGTTAGGGAAAGCGGCCGGATCATAGGGACCGCCTTCCGGCGCCGCAACGGGAAGCGTTGCCGCAATTTGCCGAGGGTTGAGCGCTCTGCTACGCGGCTGACCGGCCTGAAACAAGGAATTTCGCGATGTCCCGACGCGCTCTGATCGCCGGAAACTGGAAGATGAACGGCCTGCGGGCGAGCCTCGCGGAACTCGACGGCATCGCGGCGGGCTATTCGGACGCCCTGAAGGCCAAGGCGGACTTCCTGATCTGCCCCCCGGCGACTCTGATCGCGGAGGCGGTGCGGCGTGTCGCCGGCAAGGACGTCGCGATCGGCGGCGAGGACTGCCATGCCAGGGCATCCGGCGCGCATACCGGCGACATCTCGGCGGAGATGCTCAAGGACGCAGGGGCAAGCTATGTCATCGTCGGCCATTCGGAGCGCCGTGCGGACTACGGCGAATCGGACGCGGCGGTCCGCGACAAGGCGGAAGCCGCCTGGCGCGCGGGCCTGACGGCCATTGTCTGCGTCGGCGAGCGCAAGGAGCACCGCGAGGCGGGGAAGGCGCTTGCGGTGGTGACGGAGCAGCTTGCAGGCTCGATACCGGAAGGCGCCACGGCTGGGCGGCTGGTGGTCGCCTACGAGCCGGTCTGGGCCATCGGTACCGGCCTCACGCCGACCAAAAGCGACGTTGCGCAGATGCACGCTGCCATCCGGCAGACTCTCGCGGCGCGTTTCGGGGCGGAGGGGCAAAATACCCGCATCCTCTATGGTGGCTCGGTCAAGCCGGACAATGCGCGCGATCTTATTATTCAGCCTGACGTGGACGGCGCGCTGATCGGCGGCGCTTCGTTGAAGGCGACGGATTTTCTCGGAATTGCAGCGGCTTACGCATGAGTTCTCGAGTCTGGAAAACGGCCTAAGCCCTTCAAGTGACTCATGAATTTTCTGCAATAGGCGCCAACGCGCGAAGCCCGGCCGCGGCATCGCCGCTCGCTTGGCTTTTCCAGCCTCGCCATGTATGGCTTCGCCCGAATTCTGGAGCCGTTTTCGCGCGGCCCGCAACGGAATCCTGACATGCATTCGACTCTCATCGTCCTCCATCTCCTGATCGTGCTTGCGCTGATCGGCGTGGTGCTGCTCCAGCGCTCCGAGGGCGGCGCGCTGGGTATCGGCGGTGGCGGCGGAGGCGGCGGCTTCATGAACAGCCGCGGCACCGCAAACGTACTGACGCGCGCCACGGCGCTGCTTGCGGCCGCTTTTTTCATCACGAGCCTGATGCTCTCGATTCTCGCGGGCTGGCGGCCGGCCGGACCGACGCTGATCAACCCGAACCAGACCCCGGTGGTCACGCCGGAGGGGCCGTCGATCCTCGACCAGCTGCAAAAACAGCAGCCCAAGGGACCGCAGGTTCCGCAATCCAAGTAAGTCCAGAAGGGCCGGGAAACCGGCCCTTCGATTTTTCAGTGCAGGGCTGAGCTTTTTGCCCTCGCAGAATCGTATCGAGGCGATTAAGGCTTGAATCCCATGGCGCGGTACATCTTCATCACCGGCGGCGTGGTTTCCTCCCTTGGCAAGGGTCTCGCTTCAGCAGCGCTCGGCGCGCTCCTGCAGGCGCGCGGATACTCGGTCCGTCTTCGCAAGCTCGACCCCTATCTCAACGTCGATCCGGGGACGATGAGTCCCTATCAGCACGGCGAGGTCTTCGTGACCGACGACGGCGCGGAGACCGATCTCGATCTCGGCCATTACGAGCGCTTCACCGGGGTGCCGGCGAGCAAGCGCGACAACATCACCACTGGCCGGATCTATCAGGAGATTCTCTCCAAGGAACGGCGCGGCGACTACCTCGGCGCGACCATCCAGGTGATTCCGCACGTCACCAACGCGATCAAGGACTTCGTGCTGGAAGGCAACGACGGCTTCGATTTCGTGCTGGTCGAGATCGGCGGCACGGTCGGCGACATCGAGGGACTGCCATTCTTCGAGGCGATCCGCCAACTGAAGAACGAACTGCCGCGCGACAACTGCATCTATATCCATCTCACGCTGCTGCCGTTCATCCCGAGCGCGGGCGAACTCAAGACCAAGCCGACGCAGCATTCGGTGAAGGAACTGCGCTCGATCGGCATCCAGCCCGATATCCTGCTGTGCCGCACCGACCGGCCGATTCCGCGCGAGGAGCGCCGCAAGCTCGGCCTGTTCTGCAACGAGCGCGAAAGTGCGGTGATCGAGGCGCACGATGTCGACAACATCTATGCGGTGCCGTCGAACTATCATGAAGCCGGTCTTGATGACGAAGTGCTCGCGGCCTTCGGCATCAAGGATGCGCGGCAGCCCGACCTCTCGCGCTGGAAGACGATCGAGGACCGCGTCCGCAACCCGGAAGGCGACGTCACGATCGCTATTGTCGGCAAATATACAGGCATGAAGGACGCCTATAAGTCGCTGATCGAGGCGCTCTCGCATGGCGGGATCGCGAACAAGGTGAAGGTCAATCTCGACTGGATCGAGAGCGAAATCTTCGAGAAGGAAGACCCCGTCACATTGCTTGAGGATGCCGACGGCATTCTCGTTCCGGGCGGCTTTGGCGTGCGCGGCGTGGAAG
>JAEZFA010000331.1 GCA_023417665.1 Pseudomonadota bacterium
CTGCTTCGCAGCGCTCCTCACCGTGAGGCTAGATATCGCTGATCACTCGTTCGGCGACCACGCTTTGTAGTCACCCGTCGCCTGCGGGCGCTTGCCGGAGGCCAGCGTCGAGCCGCGCGGACGCCATGCGCTCGGCGTGCCGGTGTAGTTCGGGCGATGCGGTTTCTGCCACTCGCGCGGTTTGTAGTTGTCCTCGGTCGGCGGCACGTCGACGGTGTGATGCAGCCAGCCATGCCAGTCAGGGCCGACCCGCGAAGGCTCGGCAAGGCCGTTGTAGATCACCCAGCGGCGCTCGAACTGGAAGTCGGGTTCCACCTTGCCGCCGCGCGTGCGGAAGTAGCGGTTGCCCTGCTCGTCCGTGCCGACATGCTCGCCGTAAAGCCACGTCCAGAAGCGGGTGCCCCAGGTCGCGGAATTCCACCAGGTGAAGATGCCGAGCAGGAAGTTCTTCATGGGCGCCCGTCTAGCACGAGGAAACGGCCGCGCAAACGCGGCAATCCGGCTATTGCACCGTCCTGCCGGGCGGCCGCTGGGCCACGCCAAGCTCCTTCAGGCGGGCGGCGATATGGACCACCACGCCGCGGACCACGCTGGATTTCAGGTCCGGGTCTTCAGCCAGCACCAGATGGGCGACATCGGAAAGATGCTGCTTGGGGTCGATGCCCTTTGACAGCGCACCGAGCGTGCTTTCGTCGAGCAGCCGCTGCGCCTGTGCCACCGAGTTCACGCCGTCGATCCGGCGCAGCTGGCGGAACCGTTCCACCAGATCCTCGACCGTGCCTTCGAAGGGGCGGCGTATGCCGTTCTGGTTCGCGGAAAGCCCGGCGCTGATCGCCTCGGCGGTCGCGATGGTCGAAGCCTCATACCCCTGGGCCGCCGATTCCGCAGAAGCGGCTTCCACCGGCTTGGTTTCCGGCTTGATATCAGGCCTGGCTTCAATCGGCTTTTCTTCGACCGGCTTGGCCTCGACTGGTTTCGTTTCGGCCGCTTGCGGCACCATGGACGGCTCGGCCTTGGCCGCGGTCTGGGCATCGCGTTCGTAGCTTTCGAACGCAGCGCGCACGTCATCGAGCGAGAATTCCTCGGCCTGCGCGAAATCGCGATCGAGCGAAACCGGGTTCGCGGCCGCTACCGAAGACTTTTCCGCCGCGGCTTTCTCGGCTTCCGGCGCCTTTGCGTCCGCGGCCGCAGGCTCGGCGGCTTTCGCCGTCGTCGCGGCGTCGGCTTTCTTTTCTTCCGCGGGTTTCTGCGCATCCGTGTTTGCCACGGCGGCAACACCTTCCGGCTTTGAGACGGAAGGCTTTGCATCGGAAGGCTTTTCATCGTCCGTTTTCAGGTCGGACGGCTTGCTCGCGGCTTCGGCCGCATCGGCTTTTTCCGCAACCGGTTTCGCGTCCTCGGGCTTCTTGTCCTGGTCCTTGCCCGTTACGTCTTTGCCCGCTTCGTCCTTGCTCGCGGAAAGCACGGCGTCGGTCACGGCCGCTTCCGCGGCGGATTCTACTTTCTCGGGGCTGACCGGAACCGGCTTCGGTTCGTCCTTGCCGTCTTTCTTGCCGTCTTTCGGGGGCGCGCTCGAGGCTTCGGCCGACAAGGCCGCGGATGCTGCCGCGACGGCGGGAGTCACGACCGACGCTGCTTTCGGCGTGTCTTTCGCCGGTTCAGCGGAAGCGCTCGCTGCCTTCTTCTTCGCCTCCTCCGCAGCAATGATTTCTTCGAAGGTTTCGGGCTTGTCCGGTTTCGTTGCTTCGGCCCGCTTCCGGCCCGGAAGCAGCGCCGACAGAACGCCAAACAGCATGGCAACCGCCACCGCGAAGAAATAGAGCAGCATCGAACCCTGACGGTTCAACGCGCCGTCGGTGCAAAGCTGCACCGGATCCAGCGATGGAATGGAAAGCGCGCCGCTGCAAAACATCGGGGCAAGAAAGTAATGCCCCGATGCAAGTACGGCCGCGAAGAAGAAAATGCCGACGAGACCAGCCCGCATCGTTAGTCCCCTCACTCAACGCGACAAATTACACCCGTAGCGCGCATTTTGAGCCAAGGCACGGGTGAAGTCTAGAAAACTGCCCGCGGCCGCGCCCTGCAAAACGGCCATGCAGCGCGGCTGCGAATGAAAAAAATTTCGGCGGCCTGCGCTTGTATTCCGGGGATAGCGGGCAAAGCCCCGCAAACCGCCTCCCGAATCCATTTCCCCGGGCCTAGGGTCCGCCCGTCAACTCTTTACGGAGATCGGGAATCGGTCCCGAATGCGCTGGTGGGTCTCGCCGACAGGGGCAAGCAGCTATCCCCTGAATTCATGGCCGACCCACCACTTTTAGTATTCAGTAACGGGTGGCGTACTATTACTTGACGCGTAAGGTCGAGTCACCGTAGCGTCATGTTTCGTCCGGACGGGAAGTAATGCGGCCGCCCCGGGCGTTTCCAAACGAGGTCTGAGACGAGGGCGCCGGGCAATTCTGCCTGCCCAGCGAACGCTCTTCCTGTCGCCTTCGTGGGGACTAAAATCGGGGTCCGAACCCGCCCGAAAGAGGCGCGTTGGTCCCACACAGGTGAGGCGCGGCGGAGATCGGGCCTTCAATTCAAGAGCGCGGGAACTGGCAGGTTCCGGCGCCGGAAATTAGGGGACGATGAAGATGCGTATTACGCGCCGGTACACCAAAGAAGGCCAGTCGCCTTACTCCGCGATCACTTTCCGCAAGGCGACGAGCGAAATCCGCAACCCGGACGGCTCCATCGTCTTCAAGCTCGACAATATCGACGTGCCCGAGCACTTCTCGCAGGTCGCGACCGACGTGCTCGCGCAGAAATATTTCCGCAAGGCGGGCGTGCCGCGCGTGCTGAAGCGCGTCGAAGAGGAAACGGTCCCCTCCTTCCTCTGGCGCTCCACCGCGGACGATCAGGCGCTCTCCACCCTTCCCGAGAAGGATCGCTTCGGCGGCGAAACACAAGCTACGCAAGTGTTCGATCGCCTCGCCGGCACCTGGACCTATTGGGGCTGGAAGGGCGGCTATTTCGATTCGGAAGCCGACGCTTCGGCCTTCTTCGACGAGATGCGCTACATGCTCGCCATGCAGATGGCGGCGCCGAACTCGCCGCAGTGGTTCAACACCGGCCTGCACTGGGCCTACGGCATCGACGGTCCCGGCCAGGGCCACTTCTATGTCGATCCCTTCACCGGCGAACTGACGCAGTCGGCTTCGGCCTATGAGCATCCGCAGCCGCATGCCTGCTTCATCCAGTCGGTTGCCGACGATCTCGTCAACGAAGGCGGCATCATGGACCTGTGGGTGCGGGAAGCGCGCCTGTTCAAATACGGCTCCGGCACCGGCTCGAACTTCTCGATGCTGCGCGGCGAGAACGAGAAACTTTCCGGCGGCGGCAAGTCGTCGGGCCTCATGAGCTTCCT
>JAEZFA010000013.1 GCA_023417665.1 Pseudomonadota bacterium
GGGGATAATCATGACTCGCGCGCTACGCGGATTCGCATTGTTCATCGACAAGATGAACGCAACGCTCGGTCGCTATCTTTCCGGTTTGGTATGGGCGATCGCGATCGTCTGTGCCGTGGTCGTCGTGCTGCGCTACGTGTTCCTGATCAGCTTCACCTGGATGCAGGAACTATACGTCTGGATTCACGCAATCGTATTCCTGTCCGCCGCAAGCTTTGCCATGCTCGTGAACGCGCATGTGCGCGTCGATATTCTTTACAACAAGTGGTCTTTGAAAACGCGGGTGATCGTCGAAATCCTGGGCGCCATTTTCTTCACGCTGCCCTGGCTGATCATACTCGGCTTCCTGACCTGGCCTTTCGTCCTCGATTCCTGGAAAATTCTGGAAGGCTCGGCCCAGCCGAACGGCATGCCGGGTGTCTATCTGTTCAGAACCATGCTGCTGGTCTTCTGCGTGCTGATGACGCTGCAGTGCCTCGCAATCGTCGCGCGGGGGATTCTCGTGCTTTCGGGAGACAAGGACGCCGCGAATACGCCGCCTTACGCCGTCCCCGTCCCCACCGCCGATGCGGCGGGTAAAACACACTGAAGCAGGACAGGCGGCAATGCTCACCACCGGCGACATCATCTCGATCGTATTCTTCCTCTCGACACTGGCCGCGCTGATCACCGGCCTGCCGATCGCGTTCTCGCTTGCCGGGCTGTCGCTGATCTTTGCGTTCATCGGCCACACGTTCGGCGTCTTCGACTACTCGACCTTGCTCAATCTGCCGCTTCGCTATTTCGCGGTGATGACCAACGAAACGCTGGTTGCGGTCCCGCTGTTCGTGCTGATGGGCAATATTCTGGAACGCTCCGGCATCGCGGAGTCCCTGCTCACGACGATGGGCAAGCTGTTCGGTTCGCTGCGCGGCGGCCTCGGCTACTCCGTCATCATCGTCGGCGCGCTTCTGGCGGCGGCCACGGGCGTCGTCGGCGCGACTGTCGCGGCCATGACGCTGATCGCGCTGCCCGCCATGCTGCGGGCCGGCTATCAGCCGAAACTCGCAACCGGCATCATCTGCGCCTCATCGACGCTGGCGCAGATCATCCCGCCTTCGACGGTGTTGATTTTCACCGCCGATATTCTTTCCGGCGTGAACCAGACCGCGCAGATGAAGATGGGCAACTTCGCCGCCGCGACGCTTTCGGCCGGCGACCTCTTCGCCGGCGCCATGATCCCCGGCTTCATGCTGGTCGGACTTTATCTCGCTTACGTCTTCGGCAAGTCGATCGTCCATCCCGAATCCTGCCCGGGACTTGTGGTGTCGGAAGAGGAGCGCAAGAACCTTTGGCGCGAAGTTCTGTTTGCGCTGGTGCCGCCGCTCCTCCTGATCGTCGCCGTGCTCGGCTCGATCATCACCGGCGTCGCCACGCCGACGGAGTCCGCCTCCATCGGCGTCGTCGGCGCGACGATCCTTGCGCTGCTCAAGCGCAAGCTGAACTGGAGCGGCGCCATGGAGGCAGGCCGCAACACCATCATCACCACCGCCATGATCTTCGCGATCGTGCTGGCGGCCTCGCTGTTCGCCCTCACCTTCCGCGGCCTCGGTGGCGAACACATGGTCGAGGAAGCGCTGAAAGACATGCCCGGCGGCGTGTTCGGCGCGGTCCTGATCGTAATGCTGGTGATGTTCGTCCTTGGCTTCTTCCTCGACACCTTCGAGATCATCCTGATCATGCTGCCGATCTGCGGCGGGCCGCTGATCCTGCTTGGCGTCGATCCGATCTGGCTCGGAATTATGGTCGGCATGAACCTCCAGACCAGCTTCCTCACCCCGCCCTTCGGTTACACGCTGTTCTACATGCGCGGCCTTGCGCCGGCTTCAATCAAGACGACCGAGATATGGTCGGGTGCGGTACCCTTCATCTTTCTCCAGCTGATCGGGATTTCGCTTCTGTGGCGGTTCCCGGAACTCGCGACATGGCTGCCGAACGTCCTGCTTCGCTAGGCCGCCGGAAAGAAAACAATGAACGATAGCGCCCGCCGCGGTCCGTTGCAGGATCTTGTCGTCGTCGATTTCACGCGCGTGCTCGCGGGGCCGTTCTCGACCGCGCTGCTCGCCGATCTCGGTGCGCGGGTAATCAAGATCGAACCGCCGGCAGGCGACGACTATCGCCATATCGGTCCGTTCCGGGGGAAAGACAGCGTCCTCTTTGCTTTCGCAAATCGCGGCAAGGAAAGCGTGGTTCTGGATCTGAAGAAGCCGGAAGATCTGGACTTCGCCAAACGTCTCGCCGATCACGCCGACATCGTCGTCGAAAACTTTCGGCCCGGCGTCGCCGACAAGCTCGGGATCGGCGCGGCAGCACTTCGGAAGCGCAATCCGCGCCTGATCTATGCCAGCATTTCCGGCTTCGGCCAGAACGGGCCGCTGCGCGAACGCCCGGCCTACGACCTGATCGTACAGGCCATGACCGGCCTGATGACGATCACCGGTGAACCCGACGGGCCGCCGACCATGATCGGCGAGGCCTTCGGAGATCTTACCGCCGGCCTGTTCGCGTCCTGGGCAATTCTCGCCTCGCTCCACCAGCGCGAACGCACCGGCGAGGGATGCCATATCGACCTCGCGATGTTCGATTCGCTGCTTTCCATGATGCCGACGGCGACGTGCCGCTATATCGCGACCGGAAACGTGCCGCACCGGGTCGGCAACCGCCATCCCCTCTCCGCGCCTTTCGGCGCGTTCCGAACCGGCGACGGCCATGTCGTCGTCGCCGTGCTCAACGAAAAACTCTTCGAGCAGTTCTGCGACACGATCGGCCGCCGCGACCTGCTCGACGACCCGAGGTTCGCGTCCGACAGCGAACGGACGAATAACGAAGCGGTGCTCCGCGAGGCATTCGAGCAATGGTCGCTTGCCCGCACGACCGAAGAAACGGTCGCGGCATTGTCGGCGGCGGGCGTCCCCGTTGCGCCGATCGACAATGTCGGCGCTGCCGTGGATTCCGATCACGCAAGGATGCGCGGGCTGTTTCGCAGCGCCTCGTTCGGCGCAGGCGAGATCGACGTCCCCGAACAGCCCGCGATTTTCTCGACGGCGCCGCGCGGTAACGCCACGCATATTCCCGAACTGGGCGAACACGGCGACAGGGTCCGGGAGTGGATCGACAAAGACCCCGCGCAACGGCGCGAATAAAAAAACGCTGCCCGCGCGCCGGCGAATACTTTAAAAGCCAGCGCTACGGAAACGGCGTGTGCAACGCTGATAAAGATTGGCGAGCCCGGCAGGAATCGAACCTGCGACCAACAGCTTAGAAGGCTGCTGCTCTAATCCGCTGAGCTACGGGCCCGTTAATTTTTCTGGGACAGCGGCGCGATGCTCAGTGCGTCCACTGGCCCATGCGTCTGAACGAAAAATTGTCCGCGTAAGCGATCTTCTTCGCCGCCTTCGCATGCGGCTCGCTCAACTGATAGGGAATGCCGTTTTTCTCGCAATAGGCGACCGCGTCTTCCCTGGTCGCAAAGCGCAGGCGCACCTGCTGGCGCATGTCGGAAGACGAGGTCCAGCCCATCAGCGGCTCGACGCGGCGCGGCTGCTCCGGCTCGTAATCGAGCACCCAGAGCTTGGTGCGGGCTTCGCCGGACTGCATCGCCGTCTTGGCCGGCTTGTAGATACGCGCGATCATCGCTGTGGTCGTCCTCGTTTTGGTCGGAGCGGCAGGATTTGAACCTGCGACCCTCTGGTCCCAAACCAGATGCGCTACCAGACTGCGCTACGCTCCGTATCTCCGGAGCGAGGGATTACAGGAGCCGCCCGGCCCCGGCAAGGCGGCGAAAAACACGCTCAGCGGCCACGAAAAATCCGGTGCGAAACCCGGTCGCCGGGCGCAATCCCGTAGCGGTCGGCGGTGCCTGCCACGACCTCAAGCACGCCCTTCACATAGCCATCGGCATAGATGCTCTGCTCGGAAAAAGGCGTCGTGTTCTTCGCGATGTTCGCGACCGTCCCGTCGGCGCGGATGAAGATCATGTCAAGCGGCACGATGGTGTTGCGCATCCACATGGCGACCGGCTGGGAGCGCCCGAAGTCGAACAACATGCCCTCGCCGTCGGGCAGTTCCTTGCGGAACATGAGCCCGATCCGCCGCTGCTCCTCGGTCTGCGCGAACTCCACCTGAAACACCCGGATGCCGCCTCTGGTCAGGATTTCCAGCGGCTCGAGCGGCAGCTTCGGCTGCGGCCCGGTCTGGGCGATCGCCGGCAGCGTCAGAAACGCAAGCGCGAACGCCGCGCGGCGCAGAAAACGAAACATGATCGTCATGGTCGGGCAGCTCAGTGCGAGGAAGGACCGCTACCCGTATCGGGCCGGACTTCGGCGGCCATAAGGCCTTTGGGGCCATCGCCGTAGCGCACGAGCACCATCTGGCCGGGGCGCAGCTCGGTCAGGCCGTAGCGGCGCAGCGTTTCCATGTGCACGAAAATATCGGGCGTATCGTCGCCACGGGTCAGGAAGCCGAAGCCGCGAATGCGGTTGAACCACTTCACCCAGGCCTGCTCGAAGCCACTGGTCGGTACGATGTTAACGTGGGTGCGCGGCGGCGGAAGCTGCGAGGGGTGGATCGCGGTGGAATCGTCCATCGAGATGACCCGGAAGCACTGATAGCCCTTCTGGCGTTCCAGCACTTCGCAGACGACCCGCACACCTTCATGCGCGGTCTGGAAGCCGTCACGGCGCAGGCAGGTAACGTGCAGCAGCACGTCCGGCAGACCGTTATCCGGAATGATGAAGCCGAAGCCCTTCGAGACATCGAACCACTTGATGTGACCCGTAACCTCGATCAGTCCCACCGGTGCTTCCTCGGTGAGATCTTCGATGCGCGTCCCCTGCTCGCCTTGTGCGAGCTTAGACCCCAGCCGGTCCGAACCCATGACGCTTAAACTCTAGCCGCCCATTCAGAACCGGCGGGACGCCGATTCGTTGCAATACAACGATAACATTGCCGCGAAGCCTGGAAACATCAAAAAGCGAAATAAAGCGACGCGCAACGGCTTGTGCGCGAAAAAGCGGCGTCGTGCACAACGAGTCGCATCAAGCGTCGAGAAAAACTCCGAGCACGTCGCCGATGTCATCCCGGATTACCAGATCGGCGACATCATCGAGGTCGGTTGCCTCGCGATTGAGGATCACGAGACGCGCGCCGTTTTGCTTTGCACGCAGGGGAAAGCCCGCTGCCGGCCAGACCACCAGCGAGGAACCGATTGCAAGGAACAGATCCGCCGCCAGCGTTTCCACTTCCGCCTGCCGCATGGGCGTTTCCGGCATCGCCTGCCCGAAGGAAATGGTCGCCGATTTCACCGGGCCGCCGCAGTCGGCGCAGTCCGGCGCCGAGCCGCCGGTCTGTTCGAAGCGTTCCTTCACCCAGTCCAGTTCGTAGCGGATTCCACAGTCAAGGCAGGTGGCATAGGAGCCGTTGCCGTGCAGTTCGATCACGCGGCTCTCGGGAATTCCGGAAACTTGATGCAAATTGTCGATGTTCTGCGTGATGACCGCGGAAAGTTTGCCGTCGGAGAGTAGTTTCGCAAGTGCGCGATGGCCGCGGCCCGGTTTTGCGGCGCGGAACGAATCTTCCATCGCGAACTTCCGCCGCCAGGCTTCGTCGCGCATCTCCTGGCTGCGCAGAAAGTCGGAGAAGTCGATCGGCCGGTTCTTGGTCCAGAGGCCGCCGGGAGAACGGAAGTCGGGTATTCCGCTTTCGGTGGAAATGCCGGCGCCGGTAAACGCAACCGCGCGGCGCGATTCACGAATGAGTTCCTGCAAGCGTCGGATCGCGGTATTGCGGTCGGGAGCGATCATTCTACTTTCCGCGGGAAGCCGGTTCGGATTCCCAGCCAATCTCTGTAATACGGGAGACCAATGATGCGTTACCTCCATACCATGCTGCGCGTTCGCGACCTCGACAAGGCTCTCGACTTCTACTGCAACAAACTGGGCCTGAAGGAGTCGTTCCGCATGGAGAACGAGGCGGGCAAATTCACGCTCGTCTTTCTGGCGGCAGCGGAGGACGAAGCGCTGGTCGCCGACTCGAAGGCTGCAGGCCGCCCCGCCCCGCTCGTGGAACTTACCTATAACTGGGGCACCGACGAGGACATGCAGGAGGCCCGCTATTTCGGGCACCTCGCCTATGAGGTGGACGACATCTATGCCGTCTGCGACCGGCTGATGAAGGCCGGCGTCACCATCAACCGGCCGCCGCGGGACGGCCAGATGGCTTTCATCCGCTCCCCGGACCTGCATTCCATCGAGCTTCTGCAGAAGGGAAAAGCGCTGCCCAAGGCCGAGCCCTGGGCCTCCATGCCCAATACAGGGCACTGGTAGCGCGGCATTTTTGCCCGCTTGTGCGGGACGGCATGCTTTCTTATAAGGGCCGCGGTTCGGCGCGCCGGACCGTCAGCGCTCCCTTCGTCTATCGGTTAGGACGCCAGATTTTCATTCTGGAAAGAGGGGTTCGATTCCCCTAGGGAGCGCCACTTCCAACCTCCGTCAGCATTTGGGACCGGTTCGCCACGCAAAGCCGTGGTTGCTTGCCGGCCTGCAAATTTTCACGCCCGGAGTGATCCCTGCGCGGGCGAAACACGGAAAAAATGCATTTCAGTCGTTTCACCCGGCACGCGATCCCGTAAGATCGCTCCCGAACAGCGCTGTTCATAGCAAGCCCGATGCTGCGCCAGCCTCGAAATAGCGCGGTCACCCCGAACATGACCGAAGCGAGAGGAAAATGAAGGCAGCGCATCTAATCGTCATTCTGGCCGGCATAATATCTGCCTATCCCGTTGCAAAAGCCATGGTGGGCCGCGCCAGGAAAGAAGACTATCACGATTTCCTGCTGACAAAGATCGGGATCAGCCCCGACATGGCACCCAGACTGAACTTTGCAATTCACTTCGTGATGCTGAGCATCATTCTGTCGGGAATTATCCTGGGCGTTGCGCAGAAAGTCTTCGGGGTGGGCTAGCGAGCGCCACCTTCTCCGAGCCGTTCGCTCGCGCATGAAGTATTGGAGGCCGGGCCCTGGAATTGAACCAGAGATTTGAAGTCGTGCAGGACCCCCGCGTTTCCTCTCCGCCACCCGGCCATGACAAAATACTAGCAGCCGCTTCCCGGGCCGGCTGGCTCATTTGTCTTCAAAGTTAATCAACCCGCGCGGGGGTTGTTTTCTGCGAAATCGGCGCCTCTGGCGAGCGAACGAGTGCCCTGCTATCTGCACCGCAGCCGTCCCCGGATAACCTTTCCTCGCATGTCCATGAATCAGGCGACGCAACGCTGGGCCGGGATCGCACTGCTCGCGGTTACCACTGTCGGCTGGGGGCTGAACTGGCCCGCCATCAAATTCATCCTCAGCGACTGGCCGCCGCTGTTCGCACGCGGCATTGCGGGCATGATCGGCGCCGCCGTGCTGACGATGATTGCGGTTGCGCGCAAGGAAACGCTGAAAATTCCGCGCGACGCCTTTCCGCGGCTGCTCGCCGCCGCCTTCACCAATGTTTTCGCGTGGATGGGATTCACCACGGTCGCGATGAAGTATCTCAGCGTCGCGGAATGTGCGCTGCTCGTCTACACGATGCCGATCTGGGTCACGCTGCTGAGCTGGCCGCTGCTCGGCGTGCGCCTGAACCTGCGCACGACGCTCGCGCTGATCCTCGGCTGCGCCGGCATTCTCACGCTGTTCGGGACGCAGCACATCGACTTTTCCGCCAGCAAGATCGCGGGCATCGTGCTCTCTTTGCTCGCGGCGATCCTGTTTGCGCTCGGCAGCATCCTGAACCGGCGCGCGTTGCCGCTGCAGCCTTATGCTCTCGTCAGCTGGCAGGTCGGGCTCGCCTGCGTGCCGATGGCGATCATGGGACTCGTGTTCGAGCGGCCGGCGCTCGCCGCCATTACCCCGGCGGGGTGGACCGCCCTGCTCTAGAT
>JAEZFA010000066.1 GCA_023417665.1 Pseudomonadota bacterium
ACCTTCAGGCCGCCGCGCAGGCGGTTCACGACCAAAGTCGCCAGCGCCTCGCCTTCCACTTCTTCCGCGATGATCAGAAGCGGCTTGCCCGACTGCACCACCGCCTCGAGCACGGGGAGCATCGACTGCAGCGTGGAGAGCTTCTTTTCGTAAATGAGAATGTAGGGATCGGCGAGTTCGGCGATCATCTTCTCGGCATTGGTCACGAAATACGGTGAGATATAGCCGCGGTCGAACTGCATGCCCTCGACGATGTCGACGTCGGTCTCGAGCGACTTCGCTTCTTCCACCGTGATGACGCCTTCATTGCCGACGCGCTGCATGGCTTCGGCGATCATCTTGCCGATGTATTCGTCGCCGTTCGAGGAAATCGTACCTACCTGCGCGACTTCCTTCGAAGACTTCACGGCGCGGGCGTTCTTGGAAATGTCCGCGATCACCTTGCTCACGGCGAGATCGATGCCGCGCTTGAGGTCCATCGGGTTCATGCCGGCAGCAACCGATTTCGCGCCTTCGCGCACGATCGCCTGCGCGAGCACGGTCGCGGTCGTGGTGCCGTCGCCGGCGAGGTCGTTGGTCTTGGAGGCGACTTCGCGCACCATCTGCGCGCCCATGTTCTCGAACTTGTCCTCGAGCTCGATTTCCTTGGCGACGGTGACGCCGTCCTTGGTGATGCGGGGAGCGCCGAACGACTTGTCGATCACGACATTGCGGCCCTTGGGGCCGAGCGTCACCTTCACGGCGTTGGCGAGAATGTCGACGCCGCGCAGCATGCGGTCGCGCGCGTCGGAGGAGAATTTTACTTCCTTGGCGGCCATTTGATTACTCCAATCAATGAGTGGCCCTCACCCTGAAGCGCAAGCAACGCGAGCGCCGCGAGGGTGAAGATGGATTTTTCATCCTTCGAGACGCGCCGGTCGGGCGCTCCGCTGGATGAGGAAACGACGGCTTACTTGCCGATGATGCCCATGATGTCCGACTCCTTCATGATGAGGAGTTCTTCGCCGTCGATCTTCACTTCGGTGCCCGACCACTTGCCGAACAGGATGCGGTCGCCGACCTTCACGTCGATCGGAATGAGCTTGCCCGACTCGTCGCGGCCGCCCGAACCCACGGCAATCACCTCGCCTTCAGACGGCTTTTCCTGCGCGGAGTCCGGAATGATGATGCCGCTCTTGGTCTTGGTGTCGGCGTCGATGCGCTTCACGACCACGCGGTCATGCAGGGGACGGAATTTCTTCATGTACGAGGTTCCTTCTGACTTCGCGCGAAGCGCGGAAACGGCTATGGCACTCACAATTGCCGAGTGCCAGCGATGCCGCTGATAGCCGAGTGCTTTGCCGCGAGTCAAGGAAAGCGCCGAAAATCGAGCGCCGCTTGCGCGCTCCCGCCGGCTCAGATCGCCGCGCTGCTTCTTTCGCCGGCGACCCAGCGATAAAGCGTCATCCCGATGATCCCGTAGGCCAGCAGAAACGCGATCGTTGGCGCGTTCAAGGCCCGCCCCTGCCAGATCGCGAGGAGGCAGACGAGCGCGCCGCACAGCAATCCGCCAACGGCGAAGCCCGCGATCGAACCAAAGCCGAAGCGCGGCAAGGTGTGGCTGAGCACGGCGGCGCTGATCGTCACGGGAATGAAGGCCTGCAGCGACAGGAAGACGAACATGCCGGCAAATGTCATGAACAGAAGGCCGAGCCCGGCCATGCGAAAGCCGACGACCCAGCCTTCGTCGCCCTCCTGCGGGATCACGGCATTCGCGGACTCGCCCGTGAACAGCGGCTTCAGCGCGGCAAGGTCAAGATTTCCGTCGATCGATTCAATCGCGAAGGCGCTGATCGCATAGACCGCGCATGCGAGACAAATACCCTTGAATGAAAGTGCTTTGAACATCCGGTGAGTTTACCGGATACGGAATAACGGCTTGCAAAGAAGAACCGGAAAATTTTAGCGGCCGTCGAAAGCTTCAGGCAAAGGCACGAACTGAATCATAAAGCAGCTTCAGCGCCGCAAGAAGCAGGATGACATAACACCAGAAATAGAGCCGCGCCTGATCGAGCCGGTCGTGAATATACTTGCCGAGCCATACGCCTAGCGGCACCACGGGAGCCAGCAGCGCCGCCTGCACCAGTGTCGCGGGCTTCGCGATGGCCAGCGCGCCATAGGGGACGAGCTTGATCAGATTGCCGAGCGTGAACAGCGCGACCGCGGTGCCGGCAAAGACGGTCTTGTTCAGCCCGCGATACAAAAGATAGGCCGTCATCGGCGGACCGCCGGCGTGCGCCACGAAGGTCGTGAAACCCGCGGCACTTCCCGCAGCCAACGCAAGCGGAGGCGATACCGGTCGCTCCTTGTGCACCGATTTCCGTCCGCGAAAGAAGTAGTCGAGCGCGAAGATCACCGTGATCACGCCGATGCCGGCCGCAACCATGCGCGGATCGACGTAGACGAAGAAAAAATAGCCGACGGCGATCCCGGCGAGCAGCCCCGGCGCGAGCCACACCAGATCGGGCTTCGAGAGCGAGTTCCTGCCGAAACTGCCGAAGGCGAAGAAATCCATGAAGCTGACCAGAGGCGCAATCACGATCGCAGCCTCAAGCGGCGGCAATACCAGCGAAAGCAGCGGCACGCCGAGAATTGCGAGCCCGCCGCCGAACGCGCCCTTGCTCACCGAGATGATGAAAACCGTCGTAAGCCCGACGAGATAGAAGAGCGGATCGACGGGGATCAAGCGTGTCCCGCCGGCTTGCGCGTGCGGTACGGCTCTTCGAGATACTTTCTGGTTTCGTCGTCGAGCTTGATTTCCAGTGCTTTCAAGGCATCCGCAAGATGATGCGGCTTGGAAGCACCAATGATCGGTGACGTGACCAGCGGGTTTGCAAGGGTCCAGGCGATGGCAAGAGCCGCGCGCGAAACGCCGAGCTTTTCCGCCGTCACGCGCACGCGCTCGGCGATTTCGTGGTCGGTGTCGGTCGCGCCGATGCCGAGCGTTTTCGCAAAGTCGTCGGTCTGGCCGCGCAGCGTTTTCGCGCCCTGGCTCGGCATCGAGCCCGCGAGAAAGCCGCGCGCAATGGGCGACCACGGCGTAACCGCAATCTTCTCTTCCCGGCAGAGCGGCAGCATCTCGCGCTCTTCCTCGCGGTAGATGAGGTTGTAGTAGTTCTGCATGGAGACGAAGCGGGCCAGCCCCCGCTCCTTCTGCATGGTCAGCATCTTCGCGAACTGCCACGACCACATCGAGGACGCGCCGATGTAGAGTGCCTTGCCGGCCGCGACGACATCGGAGAGAGCTTCCAGCGTCTCCTCGATCCCGGTGTCGTAGTCGAAGCGATGGATAATGTAGAGATCAACGTAATCCATCTTGAGCCGCATGAGCGAGGCGTCGATCGCCTCCATGATGTGCTTGCGCGAAAGCCCTTTCAGGTTCGGGGCCTTCCCCATCGGATTGTAAACCTTGGTCGCGACGACCACTTCCTCGCGGCGGGCCGCGTGTTCCTTCACCGCACGGCCGAGAATTTCCTCGCTCACGCCCTGCGAATAGACGTCGGCGGTGTCGTAGAAATTGATGCCGGCGTCGAAGGCGGCCTTGAAGAAGGGCTTGGAGTCCTCCTCGGTCAGCACCCATTCGCGCCACGACTTCGCGCCATAGGTCATGCAGCCGAAGCAAAGGCGCGAGACCTTCATGCCGGTGGAGCCGAAGCGGACGTATTCCATCGAAGTATCCTGTCTTAGGGTTTCACATCGAGCATGGTCGACGGCAACCAAAGCGCCAGTTGCGGGAATACCGCGAGCAGCACAACCGCCACACACATCAGCAGGAACAACGGGAAGGCGTAACCGCCGATCGCGAAGATGGAACGCCCGGTCATTCCTTGCAGCACGAAGAGGTTGAAACCAACCGGCGGCGTAATCTGCGCCATTTCGACCACCAGCACGATATAGATTCCGAACCAGATCAGGTCGAACCCGGCGGCGGTCACGAGCGGCATGATGACCGAAGTTGTCAGTACCACCATCGAAATGCCGTCGAGGAAACAGCCAAGCAGGATGAAAAAGATCGTCAGCGCAATCAGCAATTGCCACTGCGAGAGCCCGAGCGTCGTGATCCATTCGGCAAGCGCGCGGGGAATGCCGGTGAAACCCATTGCGGTGGTGAGGAAGGCCGCACCCGCGAGGATCGCCGCGATCATGCAGGACGTAACCGCGCCGGCCATCAAAGCCTCGAAAAAGGTTTCGCGCGAAAGCTGGTTCTGCCACCAGGACAGCACCAGCGACAGCACGACGCCGACAACGGCAGCCTCGGTCGCGGATGCAAGCCCGCCATAGATCGAACCGATGACGCCGAGGATCAGGAGAATGACCGGAATCAGACGGCGAACGGAGTCCAACCGTTCACGCCAGGGCATCGGCGGCTCGGTCGCAGGCATCTTGTCCTTGTTCGCCAGGGCCCATGCCATGACAAAACCCATGAACAACAGCGCCAGAATGATTCCGGGAATGACGCCGGCGATAAAAAGGCGCGCAATGGACTGGTCGGTCGCCGCGCCATAGACGATCAGGATGATCGACGGCGGAATGAGAAGTCCCAACGTGCCTGAGCCCGCGAGCGTGCCGATCGCCATGCGGTCGTCATAACCGCGCTTCTTCAGTTCAGGCAGCGAGATGCGGCCGATGGTGGCGCAAGTCGCGGCCGATGAGCCCGACACCGCCGCGAACACCGCGCAGCCGACGACATTCACATGCAGCAGCCGGCCCGGAAGCTTCTGCATCCATGGCGCAAGGCCTTCAAACAGATCCTCCGCAAGCTTGGTGCGGAACAGAATCTCGCCCATCCAGATGAACATTGGCAGCGCAATCAGGTCCCAGCCGTTAAGCGATTGCCAGAGCGAGGTAGAAAGCGAAGCACCGGCGGGTGCGACGGAAAGGAGCTTCATCGCGACGAAGCCGACCACGCCGAGCGCGAGCGCGATCCATACGCCGGAGCCAAGCACGATAAAAAGCAGCAGGACAAGGAAGATCGTCCATTCGACGAAACCCATCTTCCTACTCCTGTCCCTGCGTGATCGCGCTTTCGGCGTTGACGAAGGACGGCAGGCCCTTCCTGATCGTGATGACCAGCTCGTCGAGCAGCGCCGCGCACAACGTGGCCAGTCCAAGCGTCATCGCACTTTGCGGAATCCAGTATTTGATCGGAAGCAGGCCCGAGGAAACGTCGCCAAATTTCCAAGAGAAATAAGCGAGTTGGCCAAGCGACCAGGTCGCGTAAACCGCGATTACAAGGCCCGCGATGATCGCCCAGATTTCAAAGATGCGCCGCGCACCGGAAGGAACTGCACCGAGCAGCATGGTCACGCGAATATGTGCGCCGCGCTTCAGCGTTGCACCGAGCGCAAGAAAGCTCGCCATGCCGAACAGATAACCGCCGATCTCGGAAAGCGACGGAATCAGAAATCCGTAAGGCTCAAAGCCGAATAGCCGCAGCAGGGAGTCGTATATCTGCCCACCGATCTGCGCCCCGACCAAAACGAGAATCGCGACGAGGCACGCCGCGGCGAGCGCAAGCGTGGAAGCATAAAGGCCGTCGAGCAGTTTGCGCATGGCGAATACTAAGCGGCCCGCTCTTTTGGAG